>JAGOHK010000069.1 GCA_017996175.1 Leptospiraceae bacterium | reverse complement strand
GAGCGTCTAACATCGAGTTAATCCCAAGAGGAGTTAAGTAGACCACGGAAAACTCGTACGTAGATGGATCGGTATGAGCGTTATGCGCCGCAAGGGATCTTTCTTCTTGGAGGTATTTAAAATAAGCGGGGAAATCTTTCGCGAATAATTCTACTCCACTCGCATGTGCATTTTTAGAATTTTCAAATAGATTGAGACAAACGATTGCAGTTTTTTCTGGGTTGTAAATCCAAACAGAAGACCTATCGCAATTCAAAGCTTCCGTTGCTGCGATCGTGATTTCCTTTAAGGCAGCTTGTAAATCTCCGTTATCAATCGCAGAGCTTTTTGCCAAACGCAAAAGAATTTGGTTTTGTTTTTTCAGTCTCTCTTCACTCTCTTTGAATTTTTGAATCATATCTTTTTCTTGACTAGATGTTTCTATTCCGTTCATGCTCTTGTCTCCGATTTATTTTTAGATTTATTCTAGAATTAATGTATTATGTGGCAAAATTTTTTTCCTAGTAATGAAAAGCATTTATTTGGGGATGTCAACAAAAAAAGGATGTAGAGTAATAAATTAAAATGAGCAGGGCTTCCGGCTGAAAATCAAATTACATTTTTGAAATTTTGCTACCTAACGGTGGGTTCGCTGACGCAGACTGTTAGTTTTATTGATTTCTTTTTTTGCTTTTGCACCTTTCGTTTTTAGAAATGTAGAAATAGTATGAAAAAGATTATGCTCGGCAATTTCTAGAGAGGTATCTCCATCGTTATTTTGTGCATTTAAATAAGCCCCTTTAGATACAAGCAGTTTCACAATTTCTAAGTTTCCAGACCAAGTTGCAAGGTGTAATGGAGTGTAACCGTAAATAACCTTTGCATTTACATCCTGCTCTTGTAATAGTAAAAATTTTGCCATTTCCAAGTGTCCCTTATGACATGCCCAGTGCAGAGCGGTAAATCCATCTTTGTCTTTCTCGTGAATTTGTTTCACGAATTGTTTCTTTAGATTTTTTAGATCACCTGACTTTGCAGATTGCATCCAGTCGGAAAGTTTTTCTTGAATGGGTTCTAGTGATTCTAGATAGCTTACTATTTTTTCATGACCGTAGTATTTGGCGACTTCCAGTGCAGCCCTATAAGGATATTGCGTTGATTTAATTGTCCTATCCGCTCCAGATTCAACTAAAAACTTAACTACTTCCAAATGACCTCTTTCGGTAGCCCAGTAAAGTGCTGTTTTACCATTGCCGCCTTGGTGATTTAATTTTGCTTTGTTTTCTAATAGCAATTGGACAATTTCTGTCCAGCCTTGAGCGGCAGCATTGATTAAGGCTGTGTCTTTATCAATGTCTTCGTGGTTCACATCTACCTTTTTACTTAAAAGCAGTCGGACAATTTCTTTATTTCCATTTGTCACTGCAAAAAAAAGTGTAGTCCAACCATTGTTAGCCACTGCGTTTATATTGGCACCTAGCCTGGTAAGGTATAAAAATATTTTCAAATTTCTTTCTTCTGTTGAAAGCATGATGGGAGTTCGTCCTTCTGCATCTTTCTCTTCGATATCAGCTTTTCTTTCCAATAAATATTTTAATACCGATAAATCTCGGTTATCCAATGAATAAACTAATGCCGTTTTTCCTTGAGGACTTTTATCCTGAATATCTGCTCCATTTTCAATTAAGAATTGGATGAGTTCGATCTGGCTTTTCTTGGCTCGCGAGTTTTTAACCGCATAAAGCAAAGCAGTCATTCCTTCTTCATCCACTGCGTTCAAACTCGCACCTTTTTTAAAAAATGCTTGCATCTTTACGAGATTGCCTTCTTTAGCGGCTAATAAGAATTCTCTGTCGATTAAATAAAGTGGAGTTATATCAGCACCTTTTTCTGTTAAGAAATGAATTACTGGAAGGTAACCTTCATTAGACGCCCACTTGAGCGGAGTCCATCCGAATTGGTTTTTTGAATCTACCTCAGCACCTTTATCTATTAAGTATTTTACGATTTCTAAATTGCCTAGAGCCGACGCATTGGCAAGAGCCGTGTCGCCGATTTTATCTTTCTGATTTAGATTTGCCCCTTGTTCGACTAAGAATTTTATCATTTCTAAATTTCCATTTATGACAGCAAAATGAAGGGCAGTATTTCCATCTCCTTCGTATGAATTTATATTAGCGCCATTTTCTAGTTCTTTTTTAACAGACGGCAAATTTCCTTTAGTCGCTGCTTCAAGGAATGGTAGGGAAATACTTTCGGCTTTAGTATATGAAAGTAGCTGCGATAGTATTAAAACAAAAATGAATAGTAATGATTTCATAAATTTTAAGTTTAGAGAAATGCTTCAATAATTCAAGAAAATAAATTTAGTTTACTTTTTCTTCCTATTTCTTAAGCTAGGAAAAGATATTTTAGTTTGAGAATTATATGAAAGTTCTAGATAAAAAAATTACAATAGATGATTACTTAGAAAAAGAAAGAGCAAGTGAAACAAGAAATGAATTTATTGCAGGAGAGGTTTATCCATTAGCTGGAGCTAGTTTTATTCACAATCTAATCGTTTCCAATTTAAATTGTATGTTAACACAGATTTTGGACGAATCCTTTTATGTAATTACAACAGATTTAAAGGTTTGGATTCCGGAGAAACAAGTTTTTGTATACCCGGATGTAATGGTGATTAAAGGGGAACCAGAATTTCAAATGGACAAACAAGATATCCTTACAAATCCAATTTGTGTAATAGAAGTTCTTTCTGAATCTACAAAAAATTACGATAGAGGGGAGAAATTTGAATTTTATCGCTCTGTTAAATCTCTCAAAGAATATATTTTAGTAGACCAAGAGAAAATTCATGTAGAGCAATTTATATCCAAAGAGAGATACAATTGGGAACTCAAAGAATTCAATTCCTTTGACGGTAATTTGTATTTATCCTCTCTTGGTATAGAATTAAAAATTTCTGAAATATACAAACGAGTAAAGATGGTTTAATTCAATATAACCAATTTCTATCGCTATCTAAAATGATTTACTTTTTTTCTTTGGCGTAACTATTTAATTCTATCAAGAATTTTTTAATATTGTTTTGAATGCACCTTTCGTCCGCAACTTTCATTCGTTTATAACCGATTACCTCCTCACTCATAGTTGCAGTTCCTGAATCAGTAATTGTAAAGTCTTTAGCGACTACGCCTTTATTTAGAAGTGTATATTTTATTTCTGCTGTTACAGTAAAATCAGCGCCAAATGTCGGTTTATCAAGTCTTAGAATTTCTGCATTCAAATCCCAATCTTCCTTTGTTTTCTCACTTAAGGATTTAAAATATTTAGAGTTAATCATTGATTTTCGAAGTGCTTGAGTGATTTCTATATTGGTTAATAAAATATCTTTATCTGCTCCGGTCACAAATGGGATAAATACCGAATTGCCGATAGGAGTTGTTGCCTGAAAATCGGTAACACTCATATTCTCGTGTAAGGCACTTCGAAGACCGGTAGCGCAATTTACAAATAAGAGAATAACGGATAACAGAAAATAGTTTTTTAAAGATTTCATAATCACTCCTAGAATATTAAAAGAAAATAAAAAAATACTTGTCAATCCATTTAAAAAATTCGAGCCTGAAAATCTATGCAAAATATAAACAGGCACGTAATATTTATTTTCCTCGCTCTTACCCTTTCTGGGTGCTTTAGTCATCCATATATAATTACTAAAAGTGATGCTCCGAGAAGGGAAGAATCAATTAAACTAAGACTCTTTACAATCTTTGGTGCAGTTCCGATTTACAATAATTTGAATCCGGAAACGGTTTGTCCAGGAGAAAGAATTCGCATGATTAATATGCACGATAGTTTTTTTAATGGATTAGTTTGTGGATTCAGTCTATTTCTGATTTGCCCCCATACAGTAGGTGTAGAATGCGTAAAATAATTTTATTTTTTATTCTATTCTTATTCTCTTGTCACAGCTATGAAATTATAAACAAAAAAGGCATAGATGAATCCAAAGTAGTAAAACTAAAAGTCCCTATTAGGCAAGAAAGAGGGTCTGGGTATCATGACGAAGAAGATATTTCTTATATTTGTGCCCCCAAAGAAATGGTGTTTATTAAATTTTCACTCAATATGCCGGAAGAAGTATGGTGTGAAAAATAAATTCCACTGACGAATTACAAGAAACTCTGCGTTTACTCGAAATAGAGCAAGAATACGAGCGCAGCGAATACGAGACATTACTCTCTGAAACAAGCCCTGCCGAGAGACAGAAGAATGGTGTTACTTGGTATCCTGTTCAAATTGAATTAGAAGAAGTAACTTCCAATGAACGCCTAATCCTAAGTATTCGCACGAATCCCGAAAAAGCAAAAAATCATAAATTTCATTCGGGTCAAACTATTTCTATATTTACGAATAAAGAAGGGCTATCCAAGGAAGAAAAAAAAGAATTTCGTATTTATGGGACGATTCGAAAAATAAAAGACGAAACGATGCTCGTAATGATTTCCGATTCCGAAATGCCTGATTGGTTTGATGAAGGCAAATTGGGTGTAGACTTATTTTATAACGAGACCAGTTATAACGAGATGAAATTTGCTTTGTCCAAAGTAATTGGGGCAAGTAAAAATCGTCTTGCTGAATTAAGAGAAATTCTACTCGGATACAAGGAAACCTATTTCGAAGATCAAAAATTTTCTCCTGTGACAGAATTAAATGATTCGCAAAACAAGGCTTATTCGCTCGCCCTCAATGCCCGTGACTATGCGTTAATCCAAGGACCGCCTGGAACTGGAAAAACAACCACACTCGTGCAGATAATCAAAAAAGCCGTAGAAGAAGAAAAACAAGTTCTAGTATGCGCGGCTAGTAATAACGCAGTAGACTTGCTAGTCGAAAAATTATCCGAGCTTGGAGTAAATGTTTTACGAATTGGAAATCCAGCCCGTGTTTCAGAGAATTCAGAGCAATATACATTTGATGCTAAATTAATTTCGCATCCAGATTACGAAACAATTCAAAAGTATAAAAAAGAAGCATTGCAAATTCAAAAGAAAGCATTTAAGTTCAAAAGAAATTTCGGGAAAGCAGAGCGTGAAGAGAGAACCGCACTTCGTAATGAAGCGAAAGAGCTATTCTCCATTATCCGCAGTTTAGAATTTGCAATCCAAAAAGATATTTTAGAAAAATCAGAGGCTATTTGTTCTACATTTGTTGGAATCACGAATTCACCTGCAAGTAAAATGCATTTTAAAACAGTCTTTATTGACGAAGCAACCCAAGCCCTAGAGCCTGCTGCTTGGATTGCAGTCATGAGAGCCAACCGAGTGGTATTTTGTGGAGATCACAAACAACTTCCGCCGGTTGTAAAATCGCCCGAAGCTATTCGCGGCAAACTAGATGTATCCTTATTCGAGAAAATTATATTCCGATTGGAGAAAGAGAAAAATAAAGTTCCATTTGTTCTTTTAGATACTCAGTATCGGATGAATGAGGAGATTATGGATTTTTCGAATGAGGTTTTTTATCATAATCATTTGAAAGCTCACTTTTCTGTAAAAGAGAAGACGTTAGACGAAGTATGCGGTTATTCGGAAAGAATTTCTCCGCTTTGTTTTATTGATACAGCCGGAACGGATTCGGAAGAAAAGTTAAACGAAGAAACTTTGAGTATCTCTAATCCAAAAGAAGGAGAGCTTTTACTAAAGCACCTAACGCTTTGTTTAGAAAAATGGAACTGGGATTCACAAACTCGAACTAAAATTTCTATTGGGATTCTTTCTCCCTATAACGATCAGATTCAAACTTTACGAAATTTATTTGACCAAACAAAACTACTCAGTGAATACAATATCGAAATTTCTACCATTGACTCCTTTCAAGGTAGAGAGATGGATATAATCTATATTAGCCTCGTTCGTTCTAATGATATGGGCGATATTGGTTTTCTCTCTGATATCCGCCGCATGAATGTCGCCATGACCCGCGCCAAACTACGATTAGTCGTAATTGGGGATAGTGCAACTATCGGCAACCACGACTTCTATAAAAAATTCTTAGAGCACGTGGAACTGCATGATTCTTATGAGAGTGTTTGGGATTATTTTTAGAAAACGTTATATTAGTATATCTAACATGGTTAGTATTGAGCCTTAAACTAACGAAAAAGAATTTCGGGATCAAAAAAAATCTGTTTCAACACAAACTATTCTTTAAAGGTGCAATGGAACTAAAAAAATAGGTGTTTTAAATTAAAAATTCATTCATCCTATCACCCAGGACAAGAACAAGCTGATGCAGGAAATAATTTATATGAGAGATCTCTTGGTTATAGAAATTCGATTCTCCCAGAGTCCGGGAGATATTATTTATTTAGTTTAAATTTTGAATTTTAAATAGACGAAAAAACTTAGGAACCAATTACTTATAATTATATGGGCTAATTTCACTTGTACATGAGACTTTTTGCAAAAATTTATTTAATTTCATAGTGAGCCTGTCGAAGGACGAATTAAATCAATATGAGAGGCTCACTATGACTCTATCGATAATTTTAGTTTTGCAGCAACTCTATGTCAGTACTAATTAAGTCATCAATTAAAAAAACAATAGGACAAAACTAGAATGTACAAATGTATAAAATACTTTTTCTATTTACTCGCAGCCATTTTTTTAGCAAGCTGTAATCGTCTGGATACAATTGAGTATTCACCAAAACTTACACCCGAAGCTTTTTTAAGCACACAACACTGGATGAAAATCCAACTCGGAACGTTAGACTTCATATTGAGCCAGCCTTCCTCGTCTATCATTGTATACTTTGTGAGTTTCTTTACTATATTTATTGGTTATAAATTTTTAACCAATACCCAAAACCAAAAATCCAGGTATTGGTTTGGAATCGGACTTTTTCTAACAGGTTTCGGAGCAGTCCTTGCTGGAACTAGTTACCAAGCTTTCGGATTTGAAATCAAATGTACCGGAAAAGAAATTTGCACTTGGACAAGCTGGTGGGAAATTTTCTACGCATTTTTTTCTGGACTTGGAATGAACGCATTTTTGGTAGCCTGTGCTCACTCGAACGCGTCGAAAAGTTTTCGTAAGGGTATTATCAATTATGCGATCTTAAACTCGGTTATTTATTCTGCCCTTTTATTTTATGGTGCGTTTAGTCCAATTCAGTTTTTAGTTTCTTTTGAATTCTTAAGCTTAACATCTACCCCAAGTGTATTTTTCTTTATTTGGATTTACGGAAAATCCTACAAACAAACGAACGACAAAATGAGTTTGTATCTGCGCAATACTTGGATTATCCTCATCGGAGTAATTGTATTATATGCAGTTTCTTTGGTTTTCGGTATCACTCAATTTTTATGGGCAAAAGGAATTTGGTTCACTGAAAATGATGTATTACACGTTGGAATGATCTACTGGAATTATTATATATGGAAAAAATTGCCAAACGAAGTAAAGGATTTAAGGTGAGGTTAACAAATGTCATCCCCGAAATTTTCAGTCGGGGATCTCGAGAATGACAGCCCTTCTAGATCGGTGGTAAACCTTTCTTCATAACTCTAAAATTTCAAATAGGATCATAGTGATATTATCCTTTCCGCCTTTGTCGAGAGAGAGTTGATTTAGTTTTAATGCTCTCTCGTCTTGGGTTTCACAGGAAAAAAATAAATCAGTGAGTTCATCAACACTCATACTTTCCCAAAGACCATCGGTGCAAATAAAAAACTGGTCTCCTTCTTTGATTGGAATTTCTTTCATAGCAATCACAGGATGATTTTGCGAATAATCGCCAATAATCGCTGAGGTGAGCAAATTTTTATTTGGGTGAGTTCGCATTTCTTCTTCATCAATTAAACCTGAATTGTACATAGCCTGCACAACGGAGTGATCTATTGTTAGCCGCTCGAGGTACATTTTTTGAACGCGGTACACACGACTATCTCCACAATTAAATATAATTCCTTTTTTATCTTTGAGAAGCATTCCTGATACAGTAGTCCCAAGACCAAAAGAACGAGTTTCACTAGCGATTGTGTTTAAAATATTTTTTGATTTGAGAAGAACTTTTTTCACAGTTCGAATATTATAGATCTTAGTAAAATTATCTCGAAGAAAACTAAGCACACTGCGACTTGCTAATTCTCCACCTAGGTGTCCGCCCATTCCATCTGCGACACAAAGAATAACTTTTTTGGATTCCACTATTTTATTCTCTGGTTCCTCCATGTTTTTTTCATAGATAATATCATCTTGCACGAGAAGGCTATCCTCGTTCTTAACTCTAAAATTCCCGTAATTTGTGATATAACTGGCTTTTATTATCATTTCGTTATTTTATTTCCGACCAAGGTCAGACAAAGATTCAGAAGAATATAAATATAACAAAAGAATGTCAAGATTTTTTTACCCAAACGCAGTCTTTTGAAAAATAAAATGAAAATTGCGGAAATAAAATATTGATAATGCACCAAAATTACAGTAGGGCTAATTCGGAGATGCAGAGGTTGATTTTTTCTAGTTGAAATTAAATCTTAGTAAAAATACTCAATAAACTTAATATGAAAACACTGTTTTTAAGCTTCCTACTGATTTTTAGCCAATGTGCAACCACAAACAGAAGTATTTACACAACCATAGCCAAAGAATTGGCAAGCAAACAGAATGAAAAAACAATCGCCATTTTACCTTTTGAGGGAAATGCAAAGGATTTCGAGCCAAATCATTTGAGAGAAGAACTCACTCATGAATTAGTCAAATCGGGAAATTACCAAGTGATCGAGCGCAGCAAAATCGATCGAGTTCTAAAAGAGCAATCCCTCGTTCAATCAGGAATTTTATCAGAAGACGAGTCCATCAAAATCGGAAAACTTCTTTCTGCTGAAGGTGTTGTAGTGGGTTCAGTGATTCGAGAAAATCAATACGTAACGATCATCGCTAGAATCGTTGACACCGAAACTGGAAAAATCTGGAGTTCAAGTCGAGTAACTTATCTTGCCTCGGTGACTTCCAAGTCACTTCCTAATTCCACTACCTCCAAAGCGGATAATACCTATAAGCTTGTTGAACCAACAGAAAAACCAAAAGTAGAAATCAAAGACTTACAACTTCTTCGAAATGGAAAGTTCGGAAGATTTATTGGTTTACTAAGAAATGAAAGCAGTTCAGCAATTTCAGGAAGCAAACTCTATATTAACCTCAAAGACAAAAAAAAATCTTTCTTAGATACAGTTTTATGTTTTACTGACAAACCAGCCGAACCAAAAGAAGAAGTTCCCTTTAGTTGTATCTTATCAGACTTCCCCTCTGAATACGGAAGCCATGAAATTTTCTTTGAGCCAGAAACTAGATTTTATGGAAATTATACTTCGTTTAAAATTACCGCCGAAAAATTCAAAGAAGACACTAGTGGCTTAGAAGGATTTACCCTTACGGGAATTTTGCAAAACAACACAGAGCTAACAATCACTTACCCCAAAATCATCCTAAGCCTCTACGATGGTAATAAAAAATTCCTAGGCTCAGCCATAAGCTTCGGCAACCAAAAGAAACTTACTCCAGGTGAGTCAACTTCCTTTAAAGTTTCTGCTTACTCTTACTCACTTGCAGGGAAACCTAAGAGCTATAAGGTGCAGACTCATGCATTGGCTTCGAGTGGAGTTCAATAGAAAAGGTTAACTGATTATCAACCAATAACGCTATGAACATCTATACGGTATTAGATTTATAAATTTCGAAATTTTTATTTAATTGACAATGTATTCATTTTTTGAGAACTTATAAAAATGAAAGATTCTTACGCAGTGTATATTAAAAAGAAAGTGCAAAAGAATCTAAATAAACTACCCAAAGATACGCAGGAATTGTTCTGGCTCTTAATTGAAGAAATTGAATTAAAAGGTCCGATTCGGTCAGATTGGAATAATTTCAGTAAGTTAGGAAAAAATAAATATCATTGCCACCTATCTTATCATTGGGTGGCATGCTGGCAAGAATTAGAAAATAAATTTGAAATCGAGGTTTACTATGCAGGCAGTCGTGAAAACGCACCATATTGAAATAAATGTAAAAGGCGAAATACCAATTAACTTTTTACAATATCTAAAGAAAAACTTCGGAAAGGATCTTATCATTTCTAAAAACGAAGAGGAACTTATTAATGTACGTGATACTGATTGGTACAAAAAAACTAAATCGAAAATGACTCCTGCAAAGTATATGAAACATCTTAGAGAAAGTAGAAATATGACTCAAGAGCAGTTAGGTGCTTTATTAGGCGATGTGTCTAGACAAAATATTTCAAGTATGGAAAGTGGGAAAAGAGCCATCAGCAAAGATAAAGCTATTAAACTATCTAAACTTTTCAAGATGCCCGTTGAAAGATTTTTAAAGATGTAGGGTAATGGTTGATTGCCGCATAATGAACAAAGAACTTTTTGAATATTTATTATCGCAGCCTGAAAGTGATACGCTTGATTTTAAATCAGAGTTTTACGACTTTAGCGGGGACACAGAAAAAGCCAAGGAAGCCAAAGAGTCGAAATTTATTAAAGATATTATTTCCTTTGCTAATACTAAAAAAGATAAATCATCCTACATCATTGTTGGCATAAAAGAAAATGAAACCACAAAGGAAAAGGAATTTCTGGGAGTAATTGCACATCCTGACGATGCAAACTTACAGGAGAAAATAAAAGATAAAGTTTATCCAGTTCCCGAATTTCTCTATTATCCTTATACCTATAAAAATCAACAATTTGGAATCATAGAAATTCTCATTCCTAAGTATTCAGAAGAACCTTATTATTGCAAGAAAGATTACATTGGTGGTCTATTAAAGTCTGAGTTGTATTTTAGAAGAGGTTCTAGTAACGCGGAAGCAACACCAGAAGAAGAAAGACATATACGCGAATGGTTTAAAAGTTTAAAGAATCAATCGCCTAATTCTGATAAGCCTCCCAAAACCACAAAAGAGCTTACCAATATCCCCGACATTATTCTTGAAGATGTAATCGGTAGAGAAAAGGAACTCTCTGCAATTTTTGAATACTTTCAAAAAAACGAAAGACCTTTAGTTGTTACTGCAATTGGTGGAATTGGAAAGAGCACACTTACCAGAGCCTATATAAAAAAATTCCGTTCGCAATATCAAAATATAATCTGGATAGACGTTACAGGTTCTTTTCAAAGCTCCATTGTTTCTAATCATACTCTGCTTCATAATTTAAAAATAGAACTCCCGAAACCTAATTTTGATTTATTGAGTATTTCTAATGGAATTATCGAAATAAACAAACGCGCTTCACTACCTAATGAAGAAAAAAGAAGTAATTATGATATTGTGTTAAATGCCATCCGAAAAATTCAAGGCAAGAATCTATTAATACTAGACAACGCAGAATCAAACTTATCCTCTGAAAAGGTACAATTACCGACTCATCCAAACTGGGATGTATTGGCAACATCAAGAGAAAAGATAGAAGGCTTTTCTGAATACCCGCTTGAATATCTTTCTAAAGAAAGTGCAATCCAGCTCTTTAAAAAGTATTCTGGGGATAAGGGGAGTGATTCCGAGATTGAAAAATTAGTTGAGTTAGTAAAGTATCATACATTGACGATAGAACTTCTAGCAAAGACCTTAAAAGAAAGCTTGGAAATTGACAGTGTAGTGGATTTGCATAATATACTGATAAGTCACCAATTGGATGATGAAAGCCTGCAATACAAAATCCAAACCGATCATAGCAAACAAGAAATTGAATTGTATTCCTATTTGTTTCAAGTCTTTGATTCGTCTAAGTTAGAAGCGGATAATTTTAGTATTCCTGTATTAAAACAAATTTGTCTTTTTCCGCCTGATTTTTTACCAGCATCTATCTTTATTGAGCTTTTGGAGTCAGATAAGATTTCTAAAAAAGATATAGCGCATACTCTCAAGTATCTTTCTAAGAAAGGATGGCTCGAAGAAAACAACAAAGACTTTAAGATTCATAAAATTATTAAAGAAGTTCTTTGGTATAAGCTGAAACCCGTGTTTGAGGATTGTTGGAGTTTAGTAAGGGGACTTGAAGAAAGAATCGAAAAGGCTGAAAATAAAAACGCAAAGGAAATAGAGTATTATGCGGACATTATATTATCTATATCCGAGTATTTTGATAACATAGAATTCGTATTCATTTTATGCCTGTCTTCTATGATTCATCTAAAATTGAAAAAGTATTCTAAAACTATTGAAGGCACGACTAGAATATTGAAGCTAGTTTTATTAATTGATGGTGAAGAAATTTCAATATCGAAAATAAAACAGCAAATGATATCCACCGCATTTGGCACCCGGGCTCTTTCTTACTTTATGTTAAATGAATACGAAGAATCAAAAGCGGATTACTCGAAGGCTATTTCCTATGATAAAGAAAATGCGAGTGCATATTTTGGGCATGGGTATGTATCTGAAAAATTGCAAAAAAATCAAAGTTCAAATGAGAACTTTCAAGCCATAATCTCTATAAGTAAGATGAAGAAAATATCCAACTCTTTAATTGGAATGACATACAAGAAATTGAATAATTATGAAGAATTGCTAAGAAGTTACTCACTAGCTCTTAGGGAAAATGATCAAGAAATTGGCGTGTACGCAAGCCGTGCACTAATTTATTTGGAACTGCAAAAATACGACGCAGCGATACAAGATTTGACTAGTGCGATTTCAATCAATGAAAATTTTATAGAAGCATACAATATTCGCGGTCTTGCCTATGAAACAATCAAAAAATATGAAAATGCGATAGCAGATTATTCTTCAAGTCTCCAACTTGAAGAAAATGATCTAATAACATACTTTGCTAGAGGAATGGTATATATTAAAACAAAACAATATGAAAAAGCGATGACTGATTTTAGCAAGGGATTACTATTAGATTCTGATAATGTCAAGTTATATTCAAAACTCGCCCACGTTCTATTCCTTACCGGCAAACAAAAAGAAGCCGTAGAAGCTTTTGATAAAGCACTTTCGATGAATCCGGAAGACCAGACTATACTTGTAGAATTATGGTTCTACGCCTACGCACATATACCAGAACGTCGAGAGGAAGCAGAGGAAAAGTTAACAGAACTAATACAAAATGGGGCAAAGTCAGAAGACTGGGATTTTGCGCCTAACATAGAGAAGGCGATAACGGATGGACATCCTGATTCGAATAAGTTAAAATTTTTTGTAGAGAAGATAACAGGGATTAGTTTCAGATAGAAAAATTAGAAAGACTTAGCTTTTCGTATTTGGGCACGTTCGATACTAATTTTTTTTCATTCGAAAAAAATTTCACTCAGTGACCGAATTTTATACGAATAGATTTATATATAAAGACCGGTAACTAAGCGATGCACTGAGTTTTATCGAATATACGCGTGCCTGAGATAAAGAGTTTGTATGAGAAGTGACAGCACCTCAAGCCGTTGATAATCTTTTAAAGCTAAGCTGGTCTTTTAATCAATTCCATGAAGAAATGTTGAATTTTCTTCAAATAGATTTTATACCAAGGATCTTTGACTGGCTCTGGGGGAAGTTGGCTTAAAATCTTTTGAGTTTCGGTATCCGTTTTTCGGGAGTGCGAAACTTTATCAACCAACTGGAATATTTCTGGATGTTCTTTCAGTAGAGGTTCAAAGTCTTCGCGGGTAATCTCGATTAGTCGAGTTGCGGTAAGTGCTACAATATCAGCAGTTCGAATTGCACCTGTAAGAAGAGCCATCTCTCCGAAAAAGTTTCCGGCTCCGAGAGAGGCTACTTCTAATACTTTCCCGTTTTCTAATTTTGCTTGGACGCTTACTACGCCTTCTGCGATAATAAATAGAGATTGGTTTGTGTCGCCAGTATGCACAACCGCTTCACCGGGTTTAAAGTAGTGTGTGGTAGAATGTGCGCTGAGGTATTTTTTTTCTTTTTCTGTGAAGGTGGAAAATATATCGAGTTCTTGTAAAACAGTGAGTGGTGACTGTGCTTTTTCTCCTCTTGGTTTAACTCCTCGGAACATATGAATTTCGTGTCGTTGTGTGGCAGGGTGAATTCCTGCACGATAAAGATGAGTCCATATACTTGTAAAAACAGCTTTACGAACTGCATTTTTCCTTCCGTAATCTTTCCAGCAGTAACCAATGATATAATCCGCCGACCATTCTGTAAATTCATTTAACCGCGTGTAAGGCGCTGGAGTTTTTAAAACTCCTTCTGCGGATAACAGTGCATCGAGTAAAATTTTCTGTACACGTTTCGTATTTTCATTCGGGTCAATATGAATAGTAAACCAGAACTCGGTAATGTCTTCCTTAGAACCAAAATTCTGGATTGGAGATTCTGAAGCTTTACTATTGGGAATACTCAAAATAATCATATTTCTAGTTTGAATTCGAGTTGTTCTCCAGGTAATATCGATTACCTTCCCTTCATCTAACGTTCCAATTTTTACCCAATCACCAACTTTGAATGGACGTTCGAGGTTAATGGCAATTCCTGAGAACACGTTAGAGATATTTACTTGAATCGCAAGACCAATGATCATTGCCACAACACCTGATGTAGCCAGTAGAGATGTAATTTTTTGGTCAAATACAAACGCTACAATTCCAAAGAAAGTCAGAATGTATATGAAGATACCTAAGAATAGCCGCACCACGGTTGGAATTTTATTTCCTGTTTTAATTTCGAGTGGATCCCAAATAAATCTTTCGATAGATTGATTTAGTCGCATAGCAGGAATTACCCACCACAGTAAATCAAATGAAAGTGTAACCATCTTAATAGAATAAGTATTTAGATCGTCCAAAAGATAATCTACAGCTTCAATTTCGCAGGCAATTAAAAATAAGAAAATAAAAAATGTTGTAGAGACCCAGTTCAAATTTGAATACTTTTGAAACATTTTTAATCTTCCCGTAATTCCAAGACCTAGAATAACAATTGCACTAAACCAAAGATAAAATCCAGCGTGGCTACCGGGTATTAGCCCTCGAATGGTAAATTCATTTTTGCGGATTCTTACACCTAAATTAAAACGGGAATATTCTGCTTTTGCATCTCTTGAATTTAGATACTTTGGTGCACCTAGAGATGCGCGGGAAAGTGTATCTTGAAACGACCAGAAGTTTGCAATGGACCATCCAGTAACTGGACTTAAAATATTTTGGTATTTCCTTTTGTTTCCCTCGCCTCTTTTCGCACCTATCCCCATACCAATGACATCGATTACATAAATTAAATTATTCCTAGTTAAATGTTTATGTTTGAAATTAACGCCTAACGCATAGTAACCCAACTCGTATCGCACAGGCAAAGTGTCGGCTTTGAAATTTGCCTTAACATGGTAGACTCTATAGTTCATTTGCTCGCTCGAGTCATGGTCTATAGGTTCTCCTAAAGTGATTGGTTCCGTATTATTTAAAAACTCAATTTCTTCAGGTTTAATATCTCCCTTAAATCGAAACCAGATATAAAAATCCATAAAATAGGTTAATGTGGCAATATCTAATTTTGTAATTTCATTGATTTCAATTCCGGTATATACAACGTTAGTTCTATATAGATAATTATTATCTATCTTTAGAATTTTTTCTTCTTTCAATGCATTTTCTATATTTGTAATTTCTCTTAGATTTTTGACTGCCTGTAATTGAATGAGCGAGGAGATAACATCATTATTCTTATAAGAGCCTATGGAAATAGGTTTAGGAGAATCGCGGTTTTCATCATAAAAATTATAACCAGTAACTCCTTCTACTGCTTCATCAATATTGGTCATTAGGGAAAGTTGTTCTTTGATTTTTGCACGGTCTTCTTTTAAATTTGTCTTCCCACCTTTTAATTCTATTCTGTGGATTACATCCATTAAAACAAGTATCGAATCATGGGCGTAAGCCGCTCTCCAGTCTGGCTCTGCTTTGTATTTTGCTTTGTATCGGTCTTTGAAATTCTGTGCTTTCTCATTTGCATTGTCAAAGATAAGGGGGCTAGTCACCATTACCTCATTGGAATAATAACCCGGAGTTTGGATTTCTTTTTTGAGTTTGGAAAAGGATTCTTTAAATGTATTTGACGCAAAAGAGTCGGGTGCTAAAATTTGATTGGAGAGTCCTGCATCTTTAAACTTTTCGATGAACTTTGCTCCATCCTTTGGAGAAGTTGCAAGAAAGATTAATCCCTTGTAGCCGCTAGATTTTAGATTCTCGACTATCTGTATAATTTCTTTTTCAGGATCTTCCCCGTTATTGGTTTTAATTTTCCATTTGTATTTTGGGAAAGTAGATTGTGCTACTAAAGTATCTTCATATACTTTTGCAAGGTTAGAGCCATAATCTTTATCATCGTGTAAGATTGAGTAAGTTGGCTCTTTTAAAACTTTTTTCGTATAATTCGCTAAAAATCTACCCTGTGCGTTGTCATTGAATATATTTCGAAAATACCATTCGTTATCCAAAGTAACTTTTGGATTTGTGGAAGCGGGAGAAATCGCTGGAATCCCGTGCTCTTTGTAAAGCGGTCCCGCTGCAATGGAACAAGAGCTGCTATTGTGTCCAATGACTGCCACTGCAATATTTTTTTTGACAATCTCTTCAGCTTTTAATTTTGCTTTGTCTTTGTCGTTTTCATCATCATATACATCTATAATTACTTTTCTATTGTCTACACCACCTTTTTCGTTTAGCGCATCTACATAAAGCTGAACTCCCTCAAGATAGGATTTCCCATTTGCTGCGTCTTTTCCTGACATGGGACCAACTAAAGCAATATGGATATCTGTATCCGGTTTAATTAGGTGGTAAAGCCCCCACACAAAGAGGGATCCTACAATTATGGAAATAATTTGTTTTCTAAATTTGTATAACATAGGGTATTAGCTTAACCATATCAAAAAATTTCGTTACCATAACAAGTGCAAAAAAAAAAATATGATTGGTAAGTAATGTAAATAGGACTTTCTAAGTTGGTAGTCTCTCGAAATTTGTCAGACAGGATTAACATGAATTACAAGATGAATAATCCTGATAACCCATTTAGCTTGTATATAATTAGATATTGATTATTATTTTAAAACTAGCTCCTTCTTTACTATAGATGTCGAAACTATTTCCTTTTTTGTTGGTGAGCATTTTGATGAGATTGAGTCCGAAACCTTTTGATTTTTCAAGGGAAAACGTTTTCGGTAAACCTATGCCGTCATCTTGTACTATGAGTTCCACTTTATCCTCTTCTAATTTTCTTGTACGGACAGTGAGTTTACCAGTTCTATTGTCAGGAAACGCATATTTAAAAGCATTGGTGATTAGTTCGTTGACTATAATTCCAATAGAAAATAAAGACTTCGAATTTAACTTAAAGTCTTCCATTTCTCTTTCGATATTAACTCGATTATTGTTGGGAAAAAACAAACGAATTTGATCTACCAAATCATTTAAGTATTCTTTAATAGAAATATTTTTATAATCCGTAGATTTGTACAGTTTATCATAAATTAACATCATTCCTAAAATTCTATTTTGCACTTCTTCTAAAATGGCTACGACTTTGGGCTCATCAATATAATCAGCTTGCAAACTTAAAAGACTGGAAACAGATGCCATGTTATTTTTGATTCGATGATGGACTTCTCTGAGTAAAATTTCCTTTTCAACTAAAAGGGACTTATATTTTTCTTCTGCGTTAAATAATTTGAATGCCATTTCAATAGAAGAAAATAGAACAAAATGTCCTGTATTTTTGACGATACATCCGTAACGAGTAATATCCGTTATCCGTTGCATAAATTCTTGCTCGGTGTGCGAAGTAAAAAAAATGATAGGAATGTCTTTAATTTGTAAAATTTCGCGAGCGGCTATCGCACCGTCTATTCCATTTCCAAGATCAATATCCATTAAAACAAGATCAATTACATCTGTTCTAATTAAGTCGATTGATTTTTCGCCCGTATCTGTATGAATCACCCTATACCCATTATTGCGAAGTAGGGCGGAGTGAATCTCTGCGAAAATAGCATCATCTTCTACAAAGAGGATTGTTTTGTTTTGAAGATTCATAGTAATAATTTATTTTTCATTGAATAGATTTATTGGAAAGAATAAATCTTTTGCCTGCGTTAAATAGTTCATGATAAAGATCATAAATACTTTGGGGCTATAATTCCCAAAAATCTTGACGTTATATTGGCTTCTATTAAAAAGAAAGTATGATTAAATGCCCAAGCTGTAAGACTAAATTAACACCAAATGCGAAATTTTGTTATTCCTGTGGACTCAAGATGCCGGAAATTGACTCGGACATTGACCACGACTTGGAGTTTTTAAAGCGAACTTTAGATCCACAAATTATAGAAATCCAAAAAATTGGGCAAGGTGGTATGGGATCTATTTTTTTAGGAAAACAAGTTTCACTGAATCGACCAGTGGTAATCAAATTGTTAAACGATAATTTAGCTCTCGATAAAAAAATCGCAGAAAATTTTTTAAAAGAAGCTCAAATTGCGGCTAATATCAAACATCCCAATATTGTGGAAATGGTAGATTACGGAAAAGCGGAGGGTAGACCATTTTTTATTATGGAGTATGGTGCGAAAGGATCCTTAGAAAAAATCCTAACCGAGCTAAGAAAAGATCATAGAAAACTACCGAGCCTACAAGTTTGCAATCTAATGGTAAAAATTTTGACAGCACTCGATTTTGCACATTCAAAAGATTTGAAAGCACATAGGGATATTAAACCACATAATATTATACTCAGAGAATCTGGTGATGTATTTATTACTGACTTCGGAGTCGCAATACGCAAACAAGATAAAAATATAAATGAATCAGAAACTGCTGGTTCGATTGAATACATGAGTCCAGAACAAATTAACGGTTCAAAGGACGTTGACTGTAGATCTGATGTTTATTCGATGGGGATTTTATTTTTTGAAATGCTTACAGGTAGCCTCCCATTCGAATCATTTGACAAAGAAAAAATTATAGAAATGCATTTACATTCTGACTTTCCAGACTTAATTCCAAGGTTTACAAAAAAAGAATTAGAGAGTATAGAAAAAGAAGAGGTTCCCATTCTTCAGTTACAGTCTATTATCCGCAAAGCCTGTGAGAAGGATAAAACTAAACGTTATTCTTCTTGCAAAGAAATGGCAGATGCAATCAACGCCATCATTCAAAAGATTGCCGAAGAAAACACTGTTTCATTCAAATCTAATAGAAGAAAACTTACCACATACGAATTCATACTTTGCACATTACTCTTATTGGTCAGTTATCCAGCCGTGATGTCTCATTACAGAAGTATCTGTACAAAATGTTGTGCAGAAGGAAACTGCGTAAACGGAGATGGAAAGTTTAGAGAAGATGAAAAAAATTACTACGAAGGAAGATTTGAAAACGGGGAACCAAATGGAAATGGTATTCAAACCGCAGTGTCTAAAAAAGGAGAACACTATAGATATATCGGAGAGTTTAAAGAAGGAAAAATTACGGGTAATGGTACAATGATTCTATTTGCGGATAATAATTTAGAAAAAAAAATTTCTAGATACTCAGGCGGTTTTAAAGAGGGGCAAAAAGAAGGAAGAGGTTCCATTTATTTTTTTTCGGACAATGTTACGGATACTGAAAAAACTGCGAGTTATTTTATTGGAAATTTTTCTCAGGGAAAGGCTGTGGGAGAAGGTGTACAATACAATTCAAAAACAGGAAAACTCTACAAAGGAGAAATTGCAACTTTCGAAAAAGGCAATCCTCCTGAAAGCGTAATTTTACCCCATGGAAAAGGTATATTAATATTACCCTCCGGAAAAGTTATCGAAGGAAAGTTTAAAGAGGGTAAACAACAATAATTACTCCCACTCAATCGTACCCGGTGGTTTATGGGTTATGTCATAGAATACGTAAGAGATATTTTCTACCTTCTGGATTTTACCGCATAATGACTGTAAGACGTTCTTTTCCATAGGATAAAAATTAGCCGTCATTGCTTCTTGTGATTCAACAGGACGAAGTACAATACTAAATTTGCCTTTAGCCGCACCAACAGGAACGAGGACAACAGGCATTTGCCAGATAGCTTCAACCAGATTGTGTTCCACTAAATGGTTCCAAACAATATCGTCTACCTCACGTAAAATATCAGAGTGTTTGCGATCGAGTTCAATTTTAGAAAAATGAAATTCCACTTTGGATAAATCTTTTACAAAAGGAAGTAAAACAATTCGATTTACTCCTTTTACTAGATTTGTGATGAGACTGGAGGCTTCGTCGTATTTGCCCCAATCAGAGAGAGAGTCATTTAAAACCACGCAGGCACTGTAGCTTCTTTGATCACCCTGAACGCCAACGGATTGAACAGGCAGAATTTTAGATTGTAAATCGGGAAAACGAGTGGTTACTTTAGCAAGCCCTTCTTGGTTATTAAATCCATTGTATTCATGAGAAGAAAGCATACGAACAGCAAGACCAGGTCCAGGAAATGGATGGCGGATAACCCAGTTTTTCTCCAAACCAAGCATGGTTCCCAGTTCTCTCACTTCATCTTTGTATAAATCACGAATTGGTTCTAGGACTCTACCTTTTTCCATTAAATCAAGAACTGCTTGGACTCGGTTGTGATGAGTTTTAATTTTATGAGAATGTTTGGTTCCGCCACTTTCGATAGTGTCGGGGTAAATAGTGCCTTGCCCCAAGAGCCATTTTGCATCGGACAAATGGAATTTTTCGGCTACATCGTTTTTACAGTCAATGAATAGCTGACCAATAATTTTACGTTTTTCCTCTGGCTCTGACTTCTGGTGTAGCGCGGAATAAAATCTTTCTGATTCGTCGGATACAAGTAAGTCAACGCCAAGGTCGTGGAGTTTATGGCGAAGGTTTTCTACTTCGTTTTTACGCATAAAGCCTGTGTCGATTAATAGCCCTTTGACTCTCTCACTACCAAGTGCTTTAGCTAAGAGTAAATATGATACAGTAGAATCCACACCACCGGAAATGAGCATGAACACATTATTGTTGTTAGCCTCTGCTTTAATTTCAGAAAGTTTTGCTTCTAGAAATTGTTCGATCCCCCAAGTATTAGAAAGTCCGCATATAGATACAAAATTTCCGAGAAACACTAAACCTTTTTCGGAGTGAGTGACCTCAGGGTGAAATTGAATTCCAAAGATTTTCTTTTCGGAATTGTAAACTCCCGCATAACGGCAATGATCCGTTCGACCGAATGGTTTAAATCCACTTGGAAGAGAAACAACTTCGTCCCCATGACTCATCCAAATTTTTTCTTTGGAGGTAAATCCTTTTACGATTAAAGGCGTGTTATCCTCTACTTCTAAAATCGCAGGACCATACTCTCTATTATCCGATGACTCGACTTTTCCGCCGAGTACTTTCATGATGAGTTGATGCCCATAACAAATTCCGAGAATTGGAATTCCTAATTCTAACACTTTCGGGTCAATCTGAGGAGAATCTTTTTCGTAAACGCTATTCGGTCCACCGGAAAGAATTAAACCGGCGTATTCTTTGTATTTTTCCAAGCTTTCTTCGTTAGAAAGGATTTCTGTATATGCCCCAAGCCTTCGCACTCTAGACGAAATTAAATGAGCGTACTGCCCGCCAAAATCTACTACACCTAATTTTTTACTATGATTCATAAAGTCCCTGAAAATTATAGATAGATAATTCATCAACTACCAAAGGCTAACAATGAAAAAAGAAATCTCTTCCTATGAAGGAAAACAAACCCATATTCGTGATTTAAAAACTCCGGCAATTGAAACATTTACTAATATTTATAAAGGGAATGATTACACAATTGATTTTACTATCCCAGAATTCACCGCGATTTGCCCCAAAACTGGTCTACCTGATTTTGGAACCATTCATATTTCCTATATTCCAAACGCTGAATGTATAGAGTTAAAATCCCTCAAAGAATATGTTTTATTTTTTCGTAACGTAGGAATTTTTCACGAGAACGTGGTTAATAAAATGTATGACGATATAAAAAAAGCCATCAAACCTAAGTATCTAAAAATCTTCGGCGACTTCAGTGTTCGCGGTGGAATTAAAACTACGGTGAAACGAGAATCTTGAACTTTTCTATTTAGAGTAAAAATAAAAGTTCTATAAGATTATTGTTCTGTTATTTTAAGCCTGTCTCCAACCACTCATGTAAATCTGGATGTTTTTTAGCAGCGGCTGTGCAGATTTTGAGAGGATTTTGAGCGGGCAATATGGTGTATCTGTCCTTTAGCCATTTACGAAAAGCCTTTTTTCCCATCGAACCAATGTCCTTTTTTAATAGACTTTTTACTTTTTTTAAATCTGCTTGGGATGCCGCGTCATGTAATTTTTCTATTTCTGATGCCATAATATCCTCAATATATTTTTTTACCTTTCACAAAAAAGGTAATGTTTTTTCTAAATCCATCCATTTTAGTTGCTTTGGATCTAGGTTTAAAAATTGAATGATTTCAATGAGTAACTTTCTTGAAATCTCACTTTGACTCACAGACGGACCGGACTCAATAAACTCACTTAGCGTTTGGTCATGCCCCCATTCATCCCCACGCCTGTACCCGTACCAGCTCAACATTTTACTTGAAGTATCCACATCGACATACAAGTAGGTATCATACTCAAAAGTTTTTTTCATAGTTTTTTTTGTTTAGACTTAAGTCTCATCTTAAGAAAGTCAACTTCTTATACCGAACGCCAAAAATAATTACCCATTTCTTTCTAAAAAGTACGTTCGGTGTATATCAATCAGTGGCAATCTTTAGCGTTTCCATAAAATTGACACTGGACTGTCTTTATTATGAAACGAAACATTCGAAATATAGGAATTTTTGCTCACGTAGATTCGGGAAAGACTACCCTTACAGAAAGAATTTTATTTGAAGCAGGCGAGATATATAGTCCAGGATCCGTCAATGAAGGTACCACAGAAAGTGACAGAATGCGCGAAGAAATAGAGCGTGGTATTTCGATTGCGGCGACTACTATCCAAGTGCGTTATAAATGTAAGAGTAAAAAATTCTTTCTAAATCTAATTGATACTCCCGGTCATTTGGACTTTTATGCGCAGGTGCAGAATTCTTTATTAGCCGTTGATGTAGCTGTTTTGCTTTTGGATATAACGACGGGTATCCGCTCGCAGACAGAAATGTTACTCGATGAAATTACTCGTCTTAGAATTCCTCTGATAGTTTTTATCAATAAAATAGACAAAGTGAAAGATCTCAAAGGTTTCTTATTGGATTTAGATAATTCTCTTTCTCGCAAGGTTAATCCGCTATTTTCTATCGTCGATGAATTTACGAATCAAATCGAATATATCTTTTCTAAAAAAGAAATCCAAGAAGAAATAGAGCTTCCATTTATAGAATGGAATGATTCTCTTATTGATAAGTATTTCAAAAAGCCTTCCAAAAAAATTCTACTGGATGGTTTGAACGAAGGCTTTCAACAAGGAGAATTAACACCTCTTTTTGCTGGAAGTGCGACTCATGGGACTAGTATAAAGGAGCTTTTAGATTTTATTTGCCTCCAAGACTTTCATCGTCGCCACACGGAAGATAGAGATGCAGCAGGAGTTCTGTTTAAGCGAATGCTTCATCCTAATTTAGGTGAGGTATATTTTATTAAGCCTTACCAACCTGTTCGAATCGGAGATTCTTTTTATTCTCATGACAAACAATTTAAAATAGAAACCATCTATGAAATCACTCCAAACGAGCTGTTAAAGTTGGACATTGTTGACGCATACTCCATATTTGCCACTTGTATTTCTGGACATTCTACTTTAGAGACAGGCTCTCTTTTTACTCAAAGAAAAGAAAATCAAGAACTTCCTATTGCGCATAATAATGAATATGTCTTACTTTTGGAGCCTAACGCTAGTGATCTAAAAGAAACTCTTCGATCAGGACTA
Source organism: Leptospiraceae bacterium (assembly GCA_017996175.1). Lineage (GTDB taxonomy): Bacteria > Spirochaetota > Leptospiria > Leptospirales > Leptospiraceae > UBA2033. The sequence continues at coordinate 2,123 of JAGOHK010000069.1, read as the reverse complement.
GAAAAATTAGTCTGGGAAGACTTTGGACTTTCCTTTCGAGAAAAATCAGATACAGGACAATTTGAACTCCGTGGGGCAGGCGAGCTTCATTTGGATGTTTCGATCCAAAGGCTCAAGGAATTTGTCTCAGAAATTTTTACTTTTGGGAATTTAAGGGTTGCCAGATACGAGAAATTAAAAAGTATGGCTATAACGGTAATTTTCGAACACTCTGCTTTTAATCAAAAGTTGAAGAGTGGGACTCTAATTAGTTCCCTTGAGAAAAGTCCTGATTTTTCAAGTTCTGTCCTTTGGGAATGTGAACTTGAGGAGGATTATAAGTCCTCTGTAGAATCGGCGTTTTACGAAATATTATCTAATGGAATACGTGGTAATCCAGTGCTTGGGGTTAAACTTCGAGTAACCTCTTATGAGGAACCTGAAATTATCAGCGATATTACGCCTAACCTCTTGAAGGTGGCCATCATTAGTGGTATTAAGTCTTGCTTACCTGGAAATACAATCGAAATCGGACCATTGTGTTTGTTTGAAGTTGTAATTCCTGAACCATATTATGGTTCAGTTTTAGCAATTCTCGGTAAGAGAAATGCTAAAGTAGTGAAGACCGATATTGTCCATGGCAATAAATCTTTACTAATTTGTGAAGCGGCTGCTGAAAACATGCTTGGCTTCACAAGTGCTTTAAGAAATATGACAAAAGGAAAAGGTTTTTTGTCTCAAAAAACTATATTCACCTCGTTGTCACATTTCGAGTTTTAAATTTTTATTTTTTTTTGAGAAATATTTTAGGAGTTATTTAGAGATGGCTAAGGAAAAATTTGATAGAAGCAAACCACACTTAAACGTTGGAACGATAGGTCACGTTGACCATGGTAAAACAACTCTAACTGCAGCAATCACAGCTACGCTTGCTAAATCAGTTGGTGGAAAAAATAAAGCTATTAAGTACGATGAAATTGACAATGCACCTGAAGAAAGAGAAAGAGGGATTACAATCGCAACTTCTCACCAGGAATATGAAACAGCTAATCGTCACTATGCGCACGTTGATTGTCCAGGACACGCGGATTATGTTAAGAACATGATTACCGGTGCTGCTCAAATGGATGCGGCAATACTAGTAGTATCCGCAACAGACGGAGCAATGCCACAAACTAAAGAGCATATCCTTTTAGCTCGTCAAGTAGGTGTTCCTTACATCATAGTATATCTAAACAAAGCTGATCAGTTGAAAGACGATGAAAGAGCTGAGATGATCGAAATGGTAGAAGAAGAAATTCGTGACCTTTTGAAAAAATACAACTTTCCTAAAGAAGGACAAGGTCCGATCCCAATCGTTCATGGTTCTGCTTTAAAAGCTCTTGAAGGCGAAGATTCTGAACTCGGAATGAAGTCTGTTCTTAAATTAATGGAAGCTCTTGATACTTATGTTCCAAATCCAAAACGTATTACTGACAAACCATTCTTAATGCCAGTAGAAGACGTATTCTCTATCACTGGTCGTGGAACTGTTGCTACCGGTAGAGTGGAAACTGGAGTTCTCAAAATCAACGAAGAAGTTGAAATCGTTGGAATTAGAGATACCACTAAAACTGTTGTAACTGGTATCGAAATGTTCCGTAAGTTACTCGATCAAGCAGAAGCTGGTGACAACATCGGTGCTCTTCTTCGTGGAACTAAAAAAGAAGATATCGAAAGAGGACAAGTTCTTGCTAAACCAGGAACCATTACTCCACACAAAAAGTTTACTGCGGAAGTATACGTATTAACCAAAGATGAAGGTGGTCGTCATAAACCTTTCTTCAACAACTACCGTCCACAGTTCTACTTCAGAACTACAGACATTACCGGTGTATGTGCATTACCTGCTGGTATGGAAATGGTTATGCCAGGGGATAACGTATCTGTTACCATCGAATTGATTCACCCGATTGCAATGGACAAAGGATTAAACTTTGCTATTCGCGAAGGTGGGAAGACTATCGGCTCAGGCGTTGTGGCTGATATAATTGAGTAAAAGTATGACCGGACAAAGAATTAGAGTTAAACTAAGAGCGTTTGATCACAAGTTAGTAGATCAATCTACTTATGAAATCGTTGCGACTGCAAAAAGAACAGGCGCA
>JAGOHK010000183.1 GCA_017996175.1 Leptospiraceae bacterium | reverse complement strand
TATTACAGGAAGCGGCGAGTAGTAAAGATAATAAATTAGTTCGTATTTCGATTGAAAGCCTGGGACAAATTCGTTCTCCTAAAAGTTTGAATTTTTTATCTAAGAAAGTAGAGTCTAATAAGGAGTTATCCTCTGTTCTACTTGCTTCTATTGCATCTATTCCAGGAGAAGAGGCTGTTCGAATCTTAGACAAATATGCATTATCCGATGACACAATCATTCAAAAAGCTGCCCTCCAAGCAATCCTACAAAGAAAAGATAAGGCAAATGTCCATGTTTTGATTCAGATTTTAGAAGCTAATAAAAGCTCTGAAATAAATAGCTCGGCACAGCTTGCACTAAAAGCAATTTCAGGAGAAAACTTTTCTAGCAAAAATGAATGGATTAATTGGTACAATAAGAAAAAATAGGTAGGAAAAAACAAATGGACTTTGTAGATTTTATATTGAATATTCCGATTTATATACCACTTCTCATAAATAAGTTCCGTTATTTTTCTAAAAAGGGGTATTCCCAATTCCCAGCTCTAGCGAAAGCAGAGTATTCAATTTTAAATCGGAATTTACTTTTGGGAATTGGTATAATTGACTCTTTTTTTTAAATGTATAATCATTATCTATTCTTTGGGATGAATCAAATCAAAATGAAAAAAAAAATTCTAGTTGTACTATATATATTTTTACTTCCATTTTTTATTATAGAAGCCAAAGAAAATTTATCAATTGATCTTATAAAGGATTGCAGTAAGGAAGAATGTAAACCTAGAATATGGTATGTTATTGATTCTTTCGAAGAGAATTATCTAGATTTACTGCGACCAAGCGAGGTTTGGACAAAAGTAGACCGTTTCCCTATCTGGATGAATAAAATTTTCAAAAAAGAAGGAAGACTTGCTACTTATACTTTAATGACTTACTTCGATATTCCAGATGAAATTTTGAATCACCCCGAACAGGCAGGGATTCGATTTGGGGAAATTGGGGAGGTATTCGAGATTTACCTCAATGGAGTATTAATTGCTAAAGAAGGAGAAATAAAAGACGGGAAAGTTTATTTGCATCGAACAGTGCGCGGTAAAGTATGGCAGGTTCCTAAAAATACAATGCAGGCTCGTGACAATCACCTGCTCGTAAAACTTTCGGGTCATCCCAAATTTGACCATACTGGTTTTTATCTCACTAGGTACTACCAGTTTGGAATGTATGAGGATTTAAAATACGATGAACAAGATCGGGTAACACTGGCTTTGCTCACTGTATATCTTACGGTTGGACTCTATCATTTATTTTTATTCTATCGCAGGAGAGTGGAGCTTTATAATTTTTATTATGGTGCCTTTGCTTTTATAGTGGGAGTTTATTTATATACTAGGACCTCTGCAATTTTTGAGCACTACTGGGATACGGCGATTATCCAGAGAATCGAACTTACTGTTCTTTATCCAGGTTTAGTTTTTTTAATTGAATCTTTAGATGTTTTATTTTTTAATAAGGTTCGTAAATGGACAAAATGGTACGGGTATTTTTCTTATACGATTTGTATTCTTACATTTTTTTTGCCCGAGATGTACCTAGCAGAATATGTTTTGAGAGTATGGCAGGGCTCTGTATTATTTTGTGCTATTCCACTCATTGGAATAATATTTTACCAGGCAATTAAACAAGGAGTCAATAACGCAAAACGACTGTTAACCGGATTGACTTTTTTTCTGTTTGCATCTGTTTATGATATAATTGATTCCGCTATTTTAAATTCGGGACTTTCTTTTGCAAAATATGCATTTTTTATGTACATTGTAGGTTTTGCTGGAGTGCTTGCGAACAGGTTTATTTCCATTCACAATGAAATAGAAGAGTTAAATGAAAATTTAGAAGAGAAAGTAGAGAATAGAACTAGAGAACTTTCTACTAGTCTAGATGAGATCAAAACGTTAAAAGACCAACAGGACGGGGATTATTTTTTAACCTCTCTTTTACTTCATCCACTAGGGGCTAATAGGGCTAAATCTCCGGAAGTAAAAGTTGAGTTTTTGGTTAAACAAAAGAAACATTTTCAGTTTAAAAATTGGGAAGCAGAAATCGGAGGAGATCTTTGTCGTTCTCAGACTATCAAACTAAAAAATAGGTCGATGACTGTTTTTCTAAATGCAGATGCAATGGGAAAATCTATGCAGGGAGCAGGCGGGGCACTTGTTGCAGGTGCTGTGTTTAATTCTATCATTGAAAGGACAATTTTAAGTCCAGTCGTTCAAAATCAGTATCCAGAAAGATGGTTAAAGAATTCTTTTATTGAAATGCATAAAGTATTTGAAAGTTTTGACGGGAGTATGTTAATTTCTGTTGTGATGGGGCTAATCGACAATAACTCCGGGTTATTGTATTTAATCAACGCTGAACATCCCAATACGGTTTTATTTAGAGATGGTCAAACATCATTTATAGGTGATGAAAAGATGTACCGCAAGTTAGGTTCGGGAATCGTAGATGATTTTATTTTTATTCAAACCTTCCAGATGAGAGATGGAGATGTTATCATAAATGGATCCGATGGACGCGATGACTTGATGATAGAAGACAAAGTTGAAAAAACCTCAGTTTTAAATTATGACGAAAAAGTTTTTCTGTCTGTTGTAAAAAGAGCAGAAGGCAATTTAAAGAAAATTTATGAAGAACTTTGTAAACTAGGAGAGTTTACTGACGATTTGTCCTTACAACGAATTGAGCTAAATCATTCGAATCTTCCTATTCTGGGATTTGAAGAACAAGAAATGCCGAATATAGAAATTGCGTTCGATAAAATAAACTCGGATACAGTTACAAAACTCGATAGTAAACTTGCAGAATATTATAATGACTCAAATCAAAATCTACGCGCTTTAAAATTTATTATCATAGCTTATATCCGTTTAAAACAATACGAAAAAGCAATTTCTTTAACACTGGATTATTTAGATTTGCTACCGGCTGATACTATTATGTTCTATTATTTATCTTACGCATACAGAAAAAATAAAAACCTTTTAGATTCAATCGATATTGGAGAAAGGGTAAGACTGCGTAATCCCTATCATCTAAAAAATCTAATCAATTTAATTCAAAGTTATGCTTCCTCCGGTAATTTGCCGCGGGCTTTAGAAATATTGGATGCAACCCTCAAGTTACAACCGGAGAATGAAAAAGTCCAACGTTTGAAAATGCAGATCGAAAAAGCGATTCATAGGTAAATAGGTATTCAGAATGAAGAGCGCGAAGAAAAGAATTGTTTCTCAATAAAAAAGTATCTTTTAAGGTATACCCTCAGTAAAACTTTGACTTTTTATTCCCTATATAATTTTATTGAACTACTGGTAAGTTAAAGAGCGACCATTCTTTGAGGAGGTTTTTATGATTACGCTATCTGGGTATGAAATACTAAATGAAATTTATTCCGGTGAAAAGAGCTTAGTTTTTCGGGGTTTAAAATCTAATAAGCCTGTAATCATTAAAATACTTCAGAATGAATACCCAAGTCCGGTAGAGCTAAGTGGGTTTAAACAAGAATATGAAGTTCTAAAAAAAATTCAAACTAATAGTTCGAGTGTGGTTCGAGTTCTAGGACTGGAAAAATACAAAAATGGATTAGCGATCATATTTGAAGATATAGGAGGAGAGGCTATTTCTAGAATTTTAGTGGATATTCAAAGTATGCCACAGAAAGAAATTCTAAATATACTGATTCAATCTGCAAAGGCATTGGGAGAAATACATGCGGCGGGACTTGTTCACAAGGATATTAAATCGCATAATATAGTTTTGAATCAGAAAACAGGAGAACTTCAAATCATTGATTTTGGAAATGCAAGTTATTTATCCAAACAAAATTCCTATACTCCATTAAATAGCTCTCTCGAAGGAACGTTAGCTTACATATCCCCAGAGCAAACAGGGAGAATGAATCGAACGATAGACTATCGTACTGACTACTACTCATTAGGCGTTACCTTTTACCAAATTCTTACCGGCGAATTACCATTTGTCTCAAGTGACCCTATGGAATTAGTTCATGCCCATATTGCCAAAATGCCAACTCCTCCTATAGACAGTGGGCTGAAACCCACTGGACAGCGGGTCGGCTACTCGCTGTCTAAGGTAATTTCTGATATAGTCATGAAATTATTACAAAAAAACCCAGAGGACAGATACCAAAGCATAACAGGTCTTGTCTATGATTTGGAATGGTGTTTGGCGAACATAAACGGCACTTCGACTCCGCTCAGTGACCGAACTTCGAACAAAGTCCGGCTGGTGAGCGAAGCCGAACCACCGTCTCTACAAATAGGACAAAATGATTTCTCTGGTAAATTTCAAATACCCGAAAAATTGTATGGTAGGGAGAACGAAATCAATCAGATCATTGATACATTTAAAATGGTCGCAACGGGTAATGTTGAATTGATGTTGATTTCAGGCAGATCCGGTATCGGCAAATCGGCATTAATCAACGAAGTAAATAAACCAATTACGCAGTACAAAGGCTACTTTGCATCTGGAAAATACGACCAATTCAAACGGGCAATTCCATTTCATGCAATTTCGCAGGCATTTCAAAGTTTAATCCAACAGGTTTTAACTTCGAGACAGGAAGAGATAGTTCTTTGGAAAGAGAATCTTTTACGCGCACTTGGTTCGAACGGACAGGTAATAGTAGATATAATTCCAGAATTGGAAAGTTTAATTGGAAAACAACCTGCTGTTAGCGAACTCGGAACAACTGAATCTCAGAATAGATTCAACCTTGTTTTTCAAAATTTCATTCAAGCATTCTGTAGAAAGGAACATCCGATTGCAATTTTTCTGGATGATTTGCAATGGGCGGATAATCCGAGTATATCTCTGATTCAAACTATTCTTTCTAATCCAGAGATGAAGTATCTCTATCTTATGTTATCCTTTCGGGATAATGAAGTGTTACCTACAGATTCATTTTCGTTGATGTTAGAAAATTTAAAGAAGACTGGATTTAGTTACAAAGAAATTTTACTGGAGCCTATTGGCATTTTGGATATAACGCATTTAGTGAGTGATACACTTAGTTGTGAAGAGTCAAAAGCACAAGAACTCGCAAATGTTCTATTTGAAAAAACGAAGGGGAATCCTTTTTTTGTAAATGAATTATTTACTTCGTTTTATAAAGAGGATTTGGTATATTTAGACAGTGGGTTAGCGGCAGCGTTACCCACTGTCTTAGTTCAATGGAGCTGGGATATTTCTAAAATTAGAGAAACGAAAATTTCCGAAAATGTAATTGATCTAATGGTAGAGAAAGTGCAGGAACTTACTCCAGACCAAATCGAATTATTAAAATTAGCTGCCTGTGTGGGAGATTCGTTTTCACTAGATACTTTTATTCAATTGGCAGATAAAGAAATAGATATGGTTAATCGAGAGTTGACTACAATTTCGAACGAAGGATTTTTACTTCTTACTCAAAACCAAGTTCGTTTTGTCCATGATAAAGTGAGAGAGGCTACTTATTCTTTGATCTCAGAAGAAGAAAGAGCTAATAAACATTATGCGATTGGTTCTACTTATCTAAGGATTACAAAGGAAGAGGAAGTTGAGGAAAATGTGTTTACGATTGTTAGTCAACTCAATCAAGGGATTATCCATGTAGTAAGCAGAGAAGAAAAAGTAAATCTTCAAAAATTAAATATTCTCGCCGGTAATAAGTCATTTTCCTCAACTGCTTATGAGGCAGCCCTCGAATTTTATAAGTTCGCAATTTCCTTATTAGCCGCAGATTCTTGGGAGAACGAATACGAATTAACATTAGAACTTTATACAAATAGAGCTAGGTCTGAGTATTTAAGTAAAAATTATGACAATGCACAGAAAACTTTTGACTTGGTACTAGAAAGAACAAAGAATATCTTGGATAAAATTCCGATCTATGAATTGGAATTATCAATGCATACTGCTCGAAATCAATTTATAGATGCTTTAAATCTTTTAAAAAAAACTGCAAAATCTTTAGGGGTTACCTTACCCCAAAAGCCTACAGAACTTTCTCCTTTGCCAGAAATAATTAAATTCAAAATAAAGCAGGGAAAAAAGCCAATTCAGGATTTAGAAAAATTACCATTCATGACAAAGCCAATTTCAAAAGGGCTGATGCAACTAATGAATGCCGGGGTAGCTTCCTCGTTCATTTATCAACCTAATTTATTTCCGGTTTTAGTTTTAAAGATGGTAAATCTTTCTATCAGGGACGGTAATTTTTACTTAAGCCCATTTGCTTATGTTGCATTTGGTCTTATTCAAGGCTCAGGTCTTGGTGATTTTAATTCTGGGTATGAATTTGGAAAACTTGCATTAGACTTGATTCCAAAACTAGGGGATAACGCCAAACAAATTGAATGTAGGACAAACTTCTTATTTGCCGCAATGATTAGCCATTGGAAATGCCATGCCAAAGAGGTTGTGCCTTATTTTCAAAAGGCAATTCAAAGTGGGCAAGAGTATGGCGATTTACAGTATTTATCGTATTCAATCAATAACCAAAATATCCAAGCTTATTTTATGCGGGAAAATTTAGGCAGTCTTTCTGAAAAATTTCAAAAGTTCTTAAAGGTGATGAATATGTTAAAACAACACGATGCATCACTCTATTATGGTATGAATTTTCAATTCATTGAGAATCTTCGGGGTAATTCGAAAGATATTTTTAGTATTTCAGGTGAACATTTTGATGAAGCAGTTACAGTTAGCGAGTGGAAGAATGTAAAAAATGGGAATACTTTATTTACATATTATACTTATCTTTCTGAAATTCACTATTTATCTGGGAGTTTTGAAAAGGCTTTTGAGTATTCATTATTAGCCGCACCACTTGAGGGCGGAGTTTTTGGGATGATG
>JAGOHK010000068.1:18410-26151 GCA_017996175.1 Leptospiraceae bacterium | reverse complement strand
TCATCCAAGGAAATAATGACTCTCTAGTTCCACCGGCTAATGCAGATTATGCCGAAAAAATGTATCCCGACAAATCTAAACTGAAAATCATCCGTGGTGATATGAATCATTTTATTCCTTGGAATGAGTATGATTTGGTTAAAGAAGAGATACTCAGTATATTGAAGGGGATGGAATGAGACTTTGTAGAAAAAGACCAACAATATACGAGTAGAGACAGGTCTGAGACCTGTCTCTACTCGTATATTGTTATTTTTTTTAATACTAAACTCGAATTGGTAGCACCGCATAGAATTTGTGTCTTATCCAGAATAACCACAGGATTTACACCACCGGCGGAGTGATTTTGAAATGCTAAAAGTTCTAAAGTCTGCCAATTCCACAAAAATACTTTTTCTTCTTTACCGGTTGACACCATCCAGTCCTCATAAAAATGAAAATGACTAATTCTATCTGTATGTCCACGAAGAATAGTTAATATTTCGCCTGTCGCTCTATTCATACAGTGGATGTTTCCAGAATAATCGGATAAGAATAATTTACCTCCATCGGGAGAAAAAATGATTTTAGTTTTAGTTTCTTTAGTGTCCAATCTAATTTTTTCTTTTCCGGTATGGATGTCGTGAATATAGATACAATTTTTATTTATAAAAGCAAATTCTTCGTTTACCTCAGAGTAGGCTAACAAGTCGAAATCGCTGTGATAGGTTTCTGTGAATTGAATTTGTATTTCATAGATTAGGTTTTTGTTCCAATCCACTAATTGGATCAGACCTTCTCTGTTGGAAAATAGAACAGAGTGTTTGGACTTAACCCAAAACGCATTGTAGACCCAGTCTTTTGCGTCTATTTCCCAGAGAATTTTCCCTAAAACATCACTGACTTTTACAGTTTTGTCCCAACTTCCTGTTAGAATATTTCCATCCGGTAAAACTTCGATTGTGGTAATGGTGGAGTCATGGATTTTATAAAAGGAGGAAAGGTTTTTAGTATTTCTATCCCAGTAATAAAGATTTCCACCACTGTCTCCTGAGAGGAAAAGAGATTTATCGTTATAAGCCGCTACTGAATAGACTAATTCTTTATGCCCACCCCAAATTTTTGTTTTTTTCCCTGAGAATAAATCAAATCCTAGAATTCTTCCGTCCCAACTTCCGATTAGAATTAAATTTTTAGATTCAATAAAACAAAGAGACTTCGCTCCAAATTCAAAGTCAAGTATATCGACTATCGTATTTTTGGTTTCGACTTCGATTACTTTTAAAACTCCAAAACTTGCAATGACAAGAAATTTATCTTCTAAAATAAACTTTGCCCTCCACTTATTGTCAAGTCCTCCGGATGTTTTTAACTTTCCTTCTTGGTATATTAATTTCGTTTCATAGTCAATTAAAGCAAAGGAATTATCAAATGCTACAAATAAAAACTTTTCATTGTCAGAAAATTCCACTTCCCGAATCCCATACTGGTATCCAATGATATCGAAAATAGTCCCCAGCTTTTTTCCATCTTCGAGTGAATGAATATTTCCTGTGTTTCCGTTTACAATTTCTTTTTTTGTTTTATGAACAGCAAATGGAAAGTGGCCAAATGCTAAATCTCCTTTGATTCTATAAAGAATTTTTTCTTCTGATAGGGAGTAGGCATACAGATAATCACTGATAACAGAGGCTAATATTAAATTATCCTCTACCAAAATTATTTTTTCGACTCCTTCTTTTTTTTTAGAAAGAGAGATTTTTTTTACTTTTAAGGTTTCTAAATTCCATAAAAGTATTTCGCCCGCTTTATTTCCAATTAGAATTTCTTTTTCTGAATTTGTTTTTGAAAGAGAAGTAAACCCGGGTTTCCATTTCTCGCCATATTGATAGGTGTTAAGAGAATTTGAAGAATCAAATGACCAATATTTACAAGTTGCATCTTGGCTTACAGATACAAGAATATCTTTTTCTGCAAAATACGTAAGACCTGTTACTTCCCAAGTATGTCCTTGGCTATTCCATTCATTTTCTATTTTGTATTTAGGGATAATGGCTGTTTTCTGCTCAAACTTTAGCTCACTTAGTAGATTAAACTTTTCTGGGATAGACTCGAGGATTACTCTCTCCAATTCAACTCTATCGTTTAAAATAAATTTTGCTTTGATTCCCTTATTTTCTAATTCTAAAGAATATTTTTCTATTTCTTCTTTTTCGATTTCACTTCCTAAATAAATTCCATTTAGAATTTCCTTAGTGTATGGTTTCCCATTTGGATATTCATACCACTTGGAGAATAGGGTAATCTTTTTTAGTTTGGGTGTTGTTTGTGTTGGACTAGGTCGAAATGTTTTTCCAAAGAGCGTAAGAAATTCTAGTAAAATTCCTTTTTCATAATAGAAATATTCCTTCGTGTAATGGTGAGTAGCCCCCGTGCTTGCATCGAAGCTAGAAGTATATTCTGGTTTGCCCAAATACAATTCTACAGTTGCAGCACTTTCTTCGAATAACGAGTATAATTTCCAGTCGGTAGTTTCATTCATAAAAATTTCTAAATTATTATACAATACCTCTTTATTATTTTTCCGACAATCAGAATATGAAACTTTTTTCACTGACTGTAGATTTTGCTTTCAAAGCACTCTTTGCTCCGAATCCAGACTTGCTTATGGATTTGTTAAATTCTTTTCCTAGTTTTCAAGGTTCTAATCGGATTAAAATTCTAAAAGTGTTAAACCCAGAAATACCGAAAGAAATTTCCGATGAGAAACTTTCCATTTTAGACATCAGAGCAGAAAATGAAAACGGGGAGAATTTTCTAATTGAAATGCAAGCATTTCCGCAATCTAGTTTTACTAAACGTACCCTTTACTATTGGGCAAAAGTATATTCGAGGAGTTTAGGTAAAGGTCGGAAATACAATGCCTTGAAAAAAGTTTATTCTATCAATTTTGTAAATTTTCCTCTTTGGAAGAATTATCCAGATTGTATATCAACTTTTCACCTACTAGAGAAAGATAGGTTTTTTCCCTTGACAGAAGACTTAGAAATTCATATTGTTGAACTGTCTAAATTTTTAAAGAGCATTGAAAATTTACGATCAAATTTAGATACTTGGTTTTATCTGCTGAAAGAGGCATCCAACCTAAAAGGAGAGAGTATGAAAACTTTAGAAAAAAAGAACCCTGCTGTTAAACGTGCTATATCTGAATTAAAAACTCTTTCTCTCACGGCGAAAAATCGAGAACTTTATGAGTCACGCCGTAAAGCAGAGTTGGACTATGCTTCCGGGATGGATGATGCTTTTAATGAAGGTTTGGAGAAAGGAATTGAGAAAGGAATCGAGAAAGGAATTGAGAAGGGAATTGAGAAAGGTATCGAGAAAGGTATCGAAGGTTTTTACCTCGGTATTCAACTCAATTTGGAAGCTCGTTTTAATCTCAAAGACGACTCTATCATGAAACAAATCCGTAAGAGTAAAGACATTGAAAAACTGAAAAAAATTCTCATTCAATCTGCCAAAGCAAAAACATTTGCAGAGTTTAAGAAAAGTTTGAAGTAAAGATAGTCATCGGGACTGTGTCCAAAGCAAAGAATTATTAAGCATGCTTAGGCTAGGCTCGGTATAAACTCCGGACACAGAGTTCACGGAGAGTATTGTTTTTATTCACTCTTTTCTCTGTTCTCTCTGCGAGCTCCGTGGTTTAAAACAGCTCGGAACTCCTAAAATCAAAATAATAGATATACTAATACAAAAGAGCGTCCTAAATCATTAGGGAGAAAGCCTATCCATTTTCCATGTTTTACTTTTCTTCGTATACAAGATTCTATCGTGCAAACGACTTGCTCTTCCCTGCCAGAATTCGATCTTAGACGGTTCTAGAATATATCCGCCCCAGTGTTTTGGCATGGGAACAATTTGTCCTTTGTATTTTTCTAACAGGTCAGCATATTTTTTTTCTAACTCTTTACGTGACTTAAGCACAAAACTTTGATTAGACGCTATCGCTCCAATTTGGCTTTCGAATGGGCGAGTATGAAAATAGGTTTCCGAATCTTTCGCAGGAATTTTTTTAATTTTCCCTTCGATTCGAATTTGTCTTTCTAAAATATCCCAGAAGAAAAGTAGAGTTCCTTTTTTGGTCTCTGCGATTTCTTTTCCCTTTCGACTTTGGTAGTTAGTAAAAAATATAAATCCTTTTTCATCAAAACTTTTGAGTAAAACAATTCTAGCAGAGGCTAATCCTGATTTATCGGAAGTGGCGAGTGTCATGGCATTTGGCTCTATGATTTTGGAGATTGTCGCCTCGGTAAACCAATTCCTGAATTGTTCGATTGGGTTTTTATTCACGTCTTTTTCCAGAAGTCCGTTTTGTGTGTAGTTTCGTCTCATTTGATCAATTGGTGTATGGATTAATTTGTTCTTCATAATTAGAAATTCCAGCAGTTGCCCAAAAAAGCAAGGAGAGAAAAAATAGATCATATATATTTAAAAAACTATTGTAAACTGTTAAATTTCTTGAATGTTATTGGGTGTGATTTGTGAATGGTAATACTTTAATATTTCAAGAGGATTGGTCATGAAAAACACTAATAAAATTCTAGTAGGAATATATATAATCTTATTTTTTAACTTCGGCTTACAAGCCCAAGCTACCCAAAATCCAACCAAAGTAGATGATGATTATGGCTGGACTTTTTATTTAAGGATAAATAACTATACAGTCAATTCGGCTACTGCGAATAATGCGCTCAGTGTGAACAATGCATTTTTTATTAATCGATTGTCTGGGGGTAGAATAGCATATACCTCACCATCGTCGGGGAATTTTACTGGAAATGGAGTGGACTTTGGATTTGGCGTTCGGCATGGAAGATTGTTTAAGAGTAATTTACTTTTTTCGAATGCGAATTTAAGAGATTCCGAAAGTACTGCCCTTGTATTAGATACTATTAATACATATTCTTTTTTTGGATCTTCTAATATTAGCATTAATGCAACTTCCTTATCTCAATATAGCTACGCGAATAACACTCTGCAAACGGGTAGAATTTCCTATGTTGGAGAATTTTTTCCATTTCATAGTTTGGGCGCTTTGCTTTCAAAATTAGGAATTCGAATCGGACCAGAATTATATGCGAATGGATTAAAAATGAAATCACCTTATAATGTATACGCAATCTCTGGTAGTTCAACTATCAACTCAACTGTAGTTCCTTTGTCTACAACCTCACTGGATTTAGTTTCTCAGGATAAGCTGACGTACAATGAAGGATTTGGAAATGTGGTGATTGGTTTGAGTTATGCCCTGGATATTAAAAATCTTAGAATTGATTTAACTGCGGACTATTTTAAAAGCCTTAGTTCAGAAGGAAATTATAAAAGTAGCTATTATATGTTTTCCATTTTCCCAACCGAAATAAAGAGCAAGGGTAGCTTTAATACTGATTTAAGTGGGTATCGGTTGCTGTTTGGATTCAAGTATCAGTTTCTCGAAAATTTTGGGATGCGTTTTTCTGCCGGTATGACAGAAGCAATGCATAATGTTAAAAATTCCAAATTTAAAGATGGGTCGGGGACAAGTATAAATGCTATTTTTAGTTTATTTTCTGGGAATGCGCTCCCTATTTTACTCAGTTCTCAGCCTGGTTTCGGTCCAAATCCATCCAGTATAGATAAAAGGACCCAAGTTGGATTTGAGTTCTTCTTACGATTTTAGTGCTACTTTGTCATGTACTGAAAGTTTGATATAATATTGTTAGAATAAAAACTGGGATTTTTAAGGGCTTTGCCCTTAAAGCTCATGCGGTAGCCCCCCCCAATCATTCTTCAACGGCGTTAGCCGTTGCTATGAGTAATTGCGTTTTTAAAGCATACTAATGCGACTTGACAAGGTCACATTAGTATGCTTTTTTCTTTTGAACTGATTTAACTTATCATTGACTAATGAAACTGGATAAATAATTTCTTTTTAGGGATAAAAATCCACACTATTAACGGAGAATTTTATGAAACGCATACTTGTAAGTTTGTGCATGATCTTGGGTTTAGTACTTTATGTAAATTGTAAAGAGAAGAAAAAGGAAGATAAAAGTCTACAGGCGGGCTATGTTACTTTTGCTAAAGGGGATAACAAGCTTATATCTAAAGATGGAAAAGAACAAAAGATTACTAAAGATATGTTCTTTTTTAAGGAAGATACCATTGTCACCGGCAAAGATGGATTAGTCGATATTCAACTTTCTGACGGAGTTCTGATGCGAATCAAACAAAATTCAAAGTTGAAACTACAAGAAATTCTTGTTAAGGAAAATGACACTGTCATTAACGCCAAGCTAAAACTAGAATCAGGAAGTATATTTACAAAAACTACAAAGAAGTTAAATGCTGATAGTAGTTTCGTGGTAGTAACTCCTACTAGTGTCGCAGGTATTAGGGGAACTGAATTTTTAGTAGACGAGTCCAATGGCAAAGAACAAACCTTGGTTTCTGACGGCTCTGTTAGTTTAGATATTTTAGACCCAAATGGAAATCCTCTTGGTAAAGAAACAATTATTGAAGAAGGTAAAAAAGGTGTCGTGGAAAACAATTCTATTAAGAGTCAGGATTTATCACCGGAAGAATTAGCGACACTCAAAGAAGATTCGCAGAGCATTGCATCTATTACCGCAGACGCAAGAGCGGAAATTCAAAAAATACTCCGTCAAGTTGAGGATCAAAGACAGATTAACCGCGATACACTAAATGAACAGTTAGAAAAGAACAAAACCGAACTGGATACTTTAAAAGAAAAAAACCAGGAACTTTTAAATGAACAAAAACAGAAAGGACAAGAAATGATTGGAGAAACCAAATCTAAAACTGTTGAAGAAAAAAATGCGATCAAGCAGAATACAAATACAGACGAGATCAAAGGAAGCACGACCAATCAATTAGAAGAAATGAAAAATAAAAATAAAATTGATAAGAGTCAAGTCGCTCCTAAGTAAAAAGTTTTAAGGAAGAGGTTAATGAGTATGAGTCGCTTGTTATTTTATTTAGTTATGATTTTATTTTGCGGAAGTTTTTTTTTCTGCAAGGGGCAAATCGTTGGTTTGACACACCATGCGGCGACAGATGAAAGAGAACCTCTTCCTATTACATGGATTTTACAAAAGTGGAATGGGAAACTAGTTGAACCCCCTCATCCGTCGATTACGATTTTTGGAAAAACCGTCAGTGCCTTTGGAGGTTGTAATGGTGGCTCTGGAAAAATTTCTCTTGCGGATGGCAAACTTAAAATTTCTGATATGATGGTTACGGAAATGGCTTGTATGGGAAATGGAATTTTACAGAAAGAGTCAGACTACTATCGTTCTTTACATCAATTAGATTCTTACAAATGGAGTGAGGATAATTTGACTTTATCCGGTAAAGATATTGTTCTGGAATATAAAAAACAAGAATTAGAAAAAGATTTTTCTTTGACAAAAACCAAGTGGAGTTTGAACGCATACTCATCTATGGGAATGGTTTCTAGTCTAATGCGGGATTCCAAAATTTATATGACCATCCAAGAAAATGAAGTCACCGGTTTTGCGGGTTGCAGTATGTTTAAAGCAAAGATACTTATTCCTGCGAAGTATAAAATTTCTGTTCAAAACTTGGATTATAAAGAATCTCCTTGTCCGGAAAAAGCCTTTAAGTTACAAGAAGATGGTTTTTTCAAACAATTCTCTGAGATTGAATCCTACGCTCTTCGAGGTAGAGAGTTGACTTTAAT
>JAGOHK010000068.1:0-18310 GCA_017996175.1 Leptospiraceae bacterium | reverse complement strand
TTCAAAACTTGGATTATAAAGAATCTCCTTGTCCGGAAAAAGCCTTTAAGTTACAAGAAGATGGTTTTTTCAAACAATTCTCTGAGATTGAATCCTACGCTCTTCGAGGTAGAGAGTTGACTTTAATTACCAAAGAAGGAGAAAAACTTTATTTTCAGCCAGAATAGAAGTAAGCTTCTAGAATTCTATTCCTCGATAGCTTGACTAAATCAAAGAGTTGTAAAATCTATTCTTAATATGGCAAAAAAGAAATATGCAAGTTCGTTTACCCTTTTTGGGCATTCGATTTTCCATCCACTCAATCTAATCTTACTCCTGAATTGTTTGGTTTTTTTAATGCAGCTCAATGCGAATTTAAAAATGACCTACCTATTTGCACTGACGCCGGATTTGTTCCTAAATGGATTTTATTGGCAGATTTTTACTTACGGTTTTTTACATTCTACTTTTTTTGATCTGATTCCATTTCATATCCTGATGAATATGTATGGGTTTTATATGTTGGGTATGTTTATTGAACCAGTTATCGGCAAAATGAAATTAGTCCTTCTATATTTTGCCGCTCAACTAGGCGGAGGAGTTTTCATTATTGGAAATGCTCTTATCGCGAATTATATCGTTATGCCGGAAAACATCCAACAGATTATGACGATTCCTACGTTAGGCGCAAGTGGTGCGGTATTTGGATTACTTGCAGTATTCGGTCTTTTGTATCCCGAAAAAGAATTGTTGTTATTATTTATTCCTATTCGTGCTAAAAATGCAGTCCTTGTATCTCTTGTGATTGGATTTTTACTCGAAATATTTGCTGTAGCTCCAATTAGTAATATGGGACATTTGGGTGGGGCGGTAGTTGGTTTCATTTTCTACTTTTTTGCCATGAGAAATTTAGAAAATAAAGTGGTCTTCAGAATTAGTTTGACCAAAGAGGAATTTGAAAAAGCGATAGAAAAGAAAAATGAACCTTTTAAAGATCAAATTACCCAGAATATAAAAATTCGAGATTATATAAGTAAAACAGAAAGTCTACGGGATAAGGAAGAGTATCTGCAACCTTATCAGATTCCGAATGCGAATATTTGTAGTCCTCCTACTTATAACACGGAGGATGAGTTTTGTTTGCGTTGTGAGTGGTTTGGGAATTGTATGCTTAGAAAATCTAGAATGGAGAAAGGAATTCATGAAAATAAATAATCGTTTATTGAAGATTAGTGTCATCTTTTATATTTGCGGTATATTAGTGTTTATCCCAATTTTAAGCGATTCACAGGGAATACTTTTAGATGGAGACAAAGATGGAGTAAGCGATGCTCTTGAAAAATACGCAGGTCTAAACCCAAATAAAGATGAATGTGAACCAAGCGGTTGTAGTGGTTTTTACGGAGATGAATTTCTTGTAATCGTTTTAGATCAAAGCGGGAGTATGTCAGAAAAGTTAGGCGCAGATACTCGGATGGAAGTTGCCAAACGAGTTTCGTTGAAATTAATTGAAAAATTTCCTACCACTGCTGCGGGGCTTGGTTTTTATTCTTATGGAACAAGCCAACCGGAATTAGACGCTGATTCTGCTGAGAGTAATGGCTGTAAGTCGTTCGTGGAATGGCAGTCTCCTTTTCAAAAATTAAACCGTGTCGAATTAAAAGAGCACGTAAGTAAAATGCAGCCTGAATTAGGAACACCAATCGCTTATTCTCTGCAAAAATTTAGAGAATCTATTTTAGATAAAAAAGGAAAATTTAATCTTCTCCTGATTACAGATGGAGGGGAAAGTTGTAATGGTGATCCAGTCGAAGAAGCTAAGAAATTAGTGATGCTAAATAATAAAACATTAATGATAAAACTTTCTGTGATCGGTTTCGGAGTTGATGCAAAAACGGAAATGGAATTGAAAAAAATTGCAGAAGCATCGAATGGGACTTACCAAACCGTTACTTCGGAAGAGGCGTTAGAAGATATTTTTCAAAAACCAATCAAAGATATTATTGCTAGTTTTCAAGGAATATTATGTTTACATAAACAGGTCGACAAATTGCTATTATGCGAACAAAGTCGTGGAAATAAAATTAGGGCAGCATTTAATAAATTAAAGTCCTCTATGTCTACTCCATTTACTCCAGAAGAAAAGGAAACGTTAATTGAATATTATCCGCAATCAGAAAAATTCATTGAGGATAGGATTCAGTCTTATACAAAAATTAAAAAAGAGGGAACGGAAAGTTATATCAAAAAAATTGACGAGTTGAGCAAACTGCTTGTTTCCCCTGCAGATAGGATTAAAAAGAAGAAGTAAGGATTACCTTTAATTAAGGTGAATTTGATTTAAAAAAAAATTATCATTTTTGTCATTCCCGAAACCTGCATAGCTTGGCTGAAGGGCGATAGCGGGTGGATGCTTAGTCGAATGTGTTTTCTGTCGGGAATCTCAAAAACTAATAGATCCCCGACATCGCTTGGCGGTTGTGTGAGCGAAGTTCCACCCATTTGCTTAGCCGCAAATCTAGCGCCTTCGCCAGGGTGGAATTTCGGGGATGACAATTAGATGACTGCTTCGTTATAACTCTAAATAAAGGTTATATTCCTTTAAACGATTGAATATGAAACAAATACTTACATTTCTAAAAAGCCTTTTGAGACGAAAGCTGGTTTTGTTCCTGCTAGTGATGGTCGTTTTATACAAACTAGTATTCAATTCGTTCACGGGGGAATTTTTAATTAAAAAAGGATTTAACTCAGCTTCCACTGGCTCTATTTCTCTCGATGTAAAACGCTTTTCCCTTTTTTATGGAATTATTATCAATGATATATTAATTTCTTCCGGCGAGGATTTTGATAAAAAAGCAATTCTAAAACTAGATCGCCTAGCGCTAACTTATAATTTGCCGCTTTTGTTTATTGGAAGATTAAAGTTAAGTGAAATTTCTCTAACTAAACCAGAAATTCATCTCTGGCAAAGAAATGGGAAATGGAATGTAGAAACTTTATTTCCGCCAAGTGAAGAGAAAGAAGAGGAAAAAGAAGAAGAAACAGAGCCTTCAACTGAATTGTCCTTGCCGGTTCCTGTCAGCGCCTACTTGAATTTTTTTATTCATGATTTAAAACTAGAAATAGAAGCTGAAAAAGGAGAAAAATACTTTTACGGATTTTTAGATAATTTTAGTTTTTACTTTCTTTTAAATACCAAACGGTTTTCCACTCTGCCTTACTCAGTAAAAGCTATTTCTATTATTGAAGAACTTACGATTCAACTAAATCCGACAAATCCAATTCAAATTACCGCACGGGATAATACTGCTTCCATCCAAACGGATTTGAATTTATCTTTACTATTACAAAACGATAATTCAGGGAAAGTTCCTGTGTTAAATTCCAGTTTGAATATTGGCTCTGAGCATATTCCAATTAAAATGAAGAAGGGAAATGTAAGCCCATTTCATTTTGAAGTTTCTTATGATTTGCTTTACAAACCGGAAGAGGATAAAGTAGATCTAAAACATTTTTTAATTGAGTTTGCTCAAAATAAATTATTAGAGGCTAAGGGCGAATTAGTAGATGTAACGAAAGAAAATCCAGAGGTACATTTCGAAGTAACTGAGTCTAAAATTGACTTGGATGATATTGAGCGGGTAACGGATAGTATTCCCATTATTCCTGTAATGAATTTACATGGAATATTTAGTTTAAAACCACTTTCTATAAACGGGAAATTAAATGAGCTAAAAGTAGACAGTGGAATTCATGGAAAAAATATCGTTGTAGAGATACTGGGAGCTATTCATAATTTACCGGTTCTAGATTTCGATTTAGATGCAATTCTTGATTTACAAACAACGGAAGTATCTTCGGATAATAATATTTTACCCATCTTAAAAAAGTTAAACATTCAAAACCTAGAAGGACAATACAACGGAATTGTAATGAAAATCAAGGGAGAAGTTTCTCCGAAAGAAAAAGTAGATTTGAATTTAGATTTAGATAAAGTAGTGATTGAAAAATTTGTTCCCGATTTGGAGGGCAGAGCCCACCTTTATATTAAAATTCTTGGCGATAAACTTTCCTATCTAAATATTGATTTAAAGTCGGAACTTCGTGGTTTACGTTATAAATTAGGTAGAGGTATATCCGGTGTAAACCGCGTAGAGCTTGCTTTAAAAACTGCGGTTGATTTAAAAAAAGACTTTCAATTGGAAACTTTAAAAATAGAACCCCTCTCTCTCAAAGTAAAAAATGAGAATAACGAACTTGCGGCTAATATTGATTCTACTTTAGATATTGATATGCGAAACGGAATCATTGCCAAACTTAATAAGTTAAAAATTCTCGCAAATATGACTCACCTGATTCCGACAATGCCTGTTGCATTACGTGGAACTATTGCCGGACTTCGAAATAGTTTAGGGAATCAACTAAGTTTATCAGGAACTGCTTTGTATGAAGAAGATATAAAAAGGAAAAAAATTAATCTAGGGTTAAATGCAAATTTGCCCGCTCTTGAACTTACAGATTTGAGTATTAGTAGTTTAGTAGAAATCGCCAAAGACGAAAAAGAAACCCTTACAATCGACAATATTACTCTTTCTGCATTCGAAAATAAATTTAAAGGACTTTTTAAGGGTAATTTCTATAAACCGCGTACTGCTCATCCTCCGCTCGGGGAATATGCAGGTGAGTTAAATGGGAATTTGACGCTTGAGTCGGATACATTTCGTTATGTGCTAAAGGGTATGTCGTTTAAAGGCGACCTGGATATAGATGTAAATGTAAAAGACAATTTAATCAAAGGGGCTTTGCGATCTAAGGATTCGTCTATCGTTTATAAAACTGCAACTTGTCCTGGCAAAGGTTGCCAAGTGTATGAGGTAAATGGACTTCAAATGGATATTCCTTTTTGGCACGATCTTCATGATAAAACTACTGAGGAATTAATCGATGGAAATAAAACCAATTTTGTAAAAACTTATGGGCAAGATTCTCCTTCTAATATCACAATTAAAACCGTTACAGGAACTCACCCAGCGTTAGAAAATGCAAAGTTAGATTTTGTAAAAGGAGTAGGGGATAATCCCGGTTTTTCGGCGCGCATAGACTATACCGAAAATTACCTTACGATTGACAATATGAAAATTCATTCTATGAATGGACTCATCTATGGAAAAGATATTTTATTTAATATAGGAAATGGAGATCCAGAAAAAATAGAGTATACTGCCGTGTTGCAGGTAAGAGATATTGACCTTGCAGAATTACTTCCAAAAGATCGAAGAAAAAAAATAGACGACGGGAAAATTAAATTAGATTTGAATATTGCAGGTCAGAATTTGACTGATCCAATTGCAAATCTAGAACTTTTTTTTAGTACATTTTATATTGGAGAGGATTTTGGAAAAAGTGCCATTCGAATTGTTAGTCCAAGTAATGTTATTACGGATACAATTATCAATAGCTACCGTGTTGATAAAATTGAGGTAGAGCTTACGAAAGGGCTTGTATATGCAGTGATTAAATTTAAAAAATCTATTTTTAATAGTATGATTTTTCAAGTGGAAAATGATATGATTTCACAGGAAAGAATTCCTCTTGCCAGTTTTTTAAAACAAACAGAAAAAGAATTATCTACTTATAAATGATGAGGTACTAGTTATATGAAAATCATTACTGTTAGTTTATTTTGGGTAATCCTATTTTTAACCAATTGCACTTTCCTTTCTCTGAAACCGCCAGCAATTACGTTTACCCAGTCTCAAACTTCTGCGGAAAAACAAATGATTGGAGAGGATAAAAATTTGGAAAAAGATGGGTGGATAATATCCTCTATCCGCACATCGGCGTCAGGCTCTGATATATGGGAAAAAGAAATTTTAGATAATGAAATTCCAGAAGGAGAACTTGACGAGACTACCTACACGGCTCTCAAGAGACTTGCCTATTTATCGAAGGAAGTAAGGGATAATAAAAAAAAAGATTTTATTGGAGAAGCTCTCGACGGGTTAGTCAAAATTAACCCCTTAGTAAATGAATCTAGATTTAAAAAAGAATTTCCCGTAAATAAACAAAAGATAGAAGAATTACTGAGTATGGTAAACGAATCCCGTAAAATCATTTATGAAAATAAAATCTCTAGACTCGCAAAAGAAAATTTAAAAGAACAAGAATTACTTAAAAGAAAACAGAAATACCTTCTCGTTTATTATGACATGGTGGAAGACGGGGAATATTTCGAAGTAAAATCCGGCAAGTGGGGTAGAAAAGATTGAAGTTTAAAGATTACCACACGCTAGGGCTATGGACAGGGGTGAACACCTATTTTAAGGCAATGCATATAATAGAAAAATCCAGATGGAGTTTTGGCAATTATATAATTCTATTTAAAACATTCTTTAATATATGCATCAAGTTTTATATGATTAACCAAGTAGAACTTAACAAAAATTCCTATCTATCCGTGTTCATCCGTGTTCATCGGTGGTTAATCTTTCTTTTATTTTTTACAAGCCAATGTTCTCTGTTGACATATCGGACGTCCGAGGTTGAGCAGAATAAATTTCAGTATGACAATATTACTAAGGCACATTTTACGCATAATAACGAGAATCCGTTCCCACTTACTGTAAGAAGAGGGAATAATATCTATAATTCGATCACAAAAGATGGAAGGTATCTTTTTTTTGCGAGTGATTCAACTGGAAACTTTGATATATATATGAGGGATTTACAAAGTTCGGTTGTGCTTCCAGTTACATCGCACCCAGCTCCCCAATACAAACCAGCCATTAGCCCCGATGGAATGAAACTTGCGATGGTCTCAGAAAGATATGATTCAGAGGGAGATATTGTAGTTATTAAAATTAATCCGAAAGACATGGTCAAATCTCTGTTAAATGGAACTTACGAGATTCAAAATTATAAACAAGATGTAATTACAAATCCACTACATGAAGATTTTTCTAAAATTGAAAGGATGATGGATTCTGACCCAAGTTGGTCGCCAGATGGTAGATACATCGTGTTTACCAGTCGTCGTTTCGGTGGAAAGGTTCCCAACATAGGAATCATTGATACGGAAAATAGAAATTCAATTAGACATGTCACTCAGTCCGGAGGGGCTACTCCTTATTTTTCTCCAGATGGGAAGAAAATTTATTTTATTTCTTTTAAAGATGAACCAACTGGGGAAATTTATTCCGTAGATATAGCTACAAAACAAGAAACAAGAATTACCTTTGATAAATTTATGGATTTTAGCCCTAGTTTGTCCACAGATAGTCAGTATTTATATTATACTTCCATTCGGGAAGATTCGAATTGTAATAAAAAATTAGACGAGTTGGACAATAGTTATATTATCCGCAAAGATTTAAAAACCGGGGAGTCACTCGCATTAACCGCTGGAAATCTTTCTATATTTGACACAAAGTATTCTATTTTGAACGGAGGCTCTATTGTATTTAGTGCTTCACTCGATAATGCACTGAATATTTATTTTATTCCTAAAGATGGCGAAATTCCTAAACAACAAAGTATAACCAAGCAGTATGATCTTGCCAAATTGTATAAGAATCGTTCCATGAGCTACTTCAAATTAGCCTTAAATTCGATTTACCTATACTATGGAAATGATTCGCTGTATCCACTCTACCGTGCTAGAGCAGATAAACAGTTGGTGGAAGATTATTTAGATGATGGAAATGATAAGGAGGCAGAAGATTTACTCAAAGAAATGTTGAAAACAAAAGGCGATAAAGTCAACGGGCTTTCGTACGCTCTCGCAATATTTCAACAGGCAATTTTAAAAAATATAGATCCTGTACCTGATTTAAAATCCTACTACGAATTCATGAAAACAAAGGAAGGAATCCATCCGGAGCTTCTTCCTTCTATTTTAATTTTAATTGGAAATCATTATAGGGATATTGATAATTATGTGCTCGCCGAAGAAATGTATGAAAGAATTAGAAAGGAATATCCAAATTACTACCGGATAACAGAGGTTAAACAGAAGGAAGGACTTTTTGAATACAAATTAAATCCAAGTAAAATTCCCGAAAGTTTTATTGAAATTATAAATGACCCAAATTCAACTAGGGATGATAAAAAATTCATCATGAATGATATTGTCAAGGTGCTTGGAGGACAGGATAACTTAGAAAAAAAAAGTAAGTTAATCGAAGGGTATTTAAAAGAGCAAAATTTAGAAGTAGTCTGTCCTGAGCTTGCGGGGTTAATTAAGTATACGCGCGCGGTGATTTTAAATGAACAGGATAAGTTTACAGAAAGTATCAGTTTGATTGATTCTTATTTGCCTTCCATTAAAATAGGTTCGTACGTCTATTTAAAAAGCAAACTTTTGCAAGCAGATAATTATAAGGACATAGGAGAAGAGGATAAATCAAACGAAGAGTTAGTTGCATTTGTAAAAAACTACGATTATTTTTCAGGTGTAGAAATTACAGAAGACGAAATCGAAAATTCTTTTTTCTATTTTGAAACGAAGGCAAGAGAGTATGAAAGAAAAGGGAAACTTAAAAAATCAGTTCAAAATTTTATCTATAATAATTTACTTTTATCTCTCGCGATACAGCAAAAACTTCCCATTCAAAAGGTATATAGGGATTATTCTGTATTTTATCAGAAGGCTATGGTGGATAATTCGTTTAAACATTCAGATAAAAGAAAAGAGCGAGATTCAGATGCAATTTTAAATAAATTTAATCTATTAGGTAAACGCCAGTTAGACGTAACAGGCAGATTAACTGAGTCGCTGTCTTATTTTTTTAGTTGGAAATATTTTCGTATCTTTGGAGACTTTAGAGATTTACAGTATTTATCCCCACTTGAGACAGATTCTTTTTCGGAAATGCAGGATTATTTTAATAAAAGAGCTAAAATTGCTCGCGAAACTCTAGATTATGCAACTATCTATGGATACGCATACTACTTAGTATCCAAAGCTGTAACAGAGGAGACATTTCATATCAATGAGCAGACATTAACCCGCTCAAGAAAACAAAGTATTCTAAGAGATTTAAAACAAGCTGAAAATGATTTGCAGTGGATAATATATGCTAATCCGCAATATACCGACGCTTATTTACTTTTGGGATGGATGTATCAATATATAGATATAAGAAAAAATACGATTACATTTCCCGAAGGTGAGAAGGACGCAGAGGTGTTTGAAAATCTATATAGTAAATATTTCCCGTATAAATATTTAGAGGAAAATATTGAGCTGTATACACAGATACTTCAGTTCTTGGGATCTAAGTATGAGAATAAAAAAGCACTTTCGGATATTCATTTAAATCTGGCTAATAACTATTTTCTCCTCTCAAATTACCCAAAGGCATTTCAAGAATACCAAGAAGTAGAAAAATTATCCAAGTACATCTTAGAAAAGAATAGATTTGAAAATTATCACCAGAGAGCAATGTATTATTTTAATTTAGCTCGGATTCATGTATACAATGGAAAAACAAAAGAGTCTATTTCTTATTTAAACAACGTATTGGAATTATATTACAAGAACGAATACTTCCCGTTACTCGCGAAAATCGGAACAAAAGAAATTCCAGAGTTAAATACATATCTCGAAGAAGTAAAAAAGAAAATCGCTCTTTTGAATGCGTTGGCTGGATTAGCGTATATGGAACTAGAAATGTATGCGGACGCAATTCATTCTTTATCGACGGCAGTTTCCATGAATGGAGAATCAGATTATATAAATGATATTAGCCTCTACAATTCACTAGCATTCTGCTATCAACAATTAGGTGATTATAAAAAATCAGAGGAAAATTTAGCATTGGCGGATAAAGAATATAGTAAAAAGAAAAAAACTTTATCAGAGCTTCTATCTGTTTCGCTCAGTCAGAAATTTTGGGGATATCTTTTACCCGATTCAAAAAGAGTACAGGGAGAGGGCAGGTTTCCCGGAAAAATTCCTTTAGATTTTGAAAACTTAGTTACTAAAGGAGTACGAATTACAAACCATATCGACAAAAATGAATTTGATGAAGTGGCAAATCAAATCGAAGAACGAAGTAAATTTATAAAAGCACAGGGAATCGAAAAAACAGTTATCGGGGAAAAAATTTTACAGAATAGATTAAATGAATTAGGGTTAAATGAGTATTCGAGAGGTAACTACCACGAAGCCGCACTCATATTTACGAAGGAATATGAAGAGCTAAAGAAAAAAGGCGACCGAAGGGCAGCATTTCAAGCTTATATTAAGTCAGATATTTCTCTTTATTCTCATATAGAGCAGAATTCGGAGAAAAAACAAATACTTGCTCAGGAGTTAAAAGAGAATATTAATTTTCTAAATATTTTTAAAAAAGAAGAATCACTTTTATGTTTGAAAGATTTTAAATTTGAGGGAAATACTTCCGAAGAACAAAAAGAAGAAATTTGTAGAGATAAATTTTATTCTGATTTTTATAATTATGATCCTTACATGGGGAATAATTATTTTTATCTCGGGGAGATTTTTCTCACAGAAAAAGAATATGAAAAAGCATTTATTAATTTTGGCATAGCACTTTCTCTTTTTAAAAATCCTTCTGGAATTAAGGATGAAGAAATTGGCTTAGAGAAAGATCGGTTTAGCAATAAAGAAAGGACTCGACTTAAAATACTTACCGCTATCGTTTACTTGCGATTAGGCGAAGTAGATAAGTTTGAAAAGACTTTGAAAGAAAGTTACTATCTTGCAAATGAGTTTCAACTGGAAAGAGAGTTAATTACCTATTATATTTTGGAATCTGAATATAAATATCGTAACGGAAAATACAAAGAATCTTTAGAGTTTATTTCAAAAACGGAAACGGCACTGAAAACAAGTCCTGGGCTCTGGTATGAAATGGATGAAATCGCGATTAATTATATTTATTCGCTCAAGTCCATGAACTTAGTGAAGTTAAAGAATTACAAAGAGTTGTCGCAAAATAGAGAAAAACTTTTTAGCGCGATTTTTTTTAGACAACTTATGATTAATGAACTTAGGTTTCAGGACAAAGAAATTTTTAAAACTGTGAATTCTTTGCAACTCTCTGTTTGGGAAGATAAGGAATTTATTTACAAGATTGAAAGTGCCAATCTAAATCAAAAAGATTCGAAAGACCTAGTAAAAGCAAAATCGAAAAACTATGAGGCTATTCTTAGAGACTTGAATTTGTTGGTTAAAATGTTACCAAAAGGTATGGATGCAATCAGTTGGTATCTTGAACCTAAAAAATTTGAACCCAAGCTAAGAAAAGATGAACTTCTAATAGAATATTATTCTAGCGGGAAAGAAGGGACTCAGATGATTTTAGTTGATAATAAAATTGAGTTTAATGAATTTCAATTAAAAGAAAAAAATGATACTGATACCATCGCAAAAGAGTTAGAAGAGGTTTTACTTCGTTATCCGCATATTAAAAGACTCGTGATTATTCCTTCTCCGCTTATGTACAATGTGAATTTTAGAAAACTTTCCTATAAAGGAAAACCTCTTCATGATTCATTTGAAATTCGACATATTTTCAGAATGAGTCAATTAGAGCGAGAGGCTGACACTGAATTTTCTAGGTTAAAGAGGATAACAAGTATTATTCCTGATAGTAAAACGAAAGTGCAAAGTGGATTTGATTTGAATCCGATTAATTTAGTGTTACCTAAAGTTGAACCAAAAAAGGATCCAAAAGAATTAAACCTGCGAATTATTTCTTCCAGTGAATTAAAAAATTACCTTACAGATACAGATATTTTAGAAGGACCTACGGATTTTGTGAATAGGAAACATTATATTGGAGAAAAAAAGTCAGGCTCAATTAATATGAAAGAGGTTGTGGAAGACCAATGGACAATTCCTTTTGTGATTCTAACTAATTATTCAAAGAGTATGGACAATTATATAAAGGCTGGATTTTTATACGATATTTTACAATTTGCAGGAGTTCAGTCTATCATTCTAATGGAGCCAACAGCAGAAAATGCTAAGATTCGTGATTATCTAATTTCAAATACTAAAAATGCTAACAAAATCATAAAGGAAGAAAAATTACTTTTAGTTGGAGAGTATATTAATGAGTATCCGGACAACCAGAAAATTTATGAAAGTGAATTTCGTAAGTATACAGCGCTCGCTGTAAAAGAAGAAAGAAAACGAAATTATTTACAGTCTATGAAATATCTTTTACAGGCAAATTCTGTTTTGCCGGATAATAACGTAAATTTCCTGATTCAATCTGAAGTCAATCTCGCAAAATTAAAAACAAAAGTATTCCCTAATTCTGAAAATTATTTAGTGCATTATGAAAATCTTCTAAATCGTTTTTCGATTGATTCTAAAGAGGAAGAAGCGGTTACTTATGAGTTGCTACATAGTTGTTATGAAGCAATTTTGGATGTGAATTGTGAAAAATATCAGACGAAGTATGATTCTTTTGCCAATGCCACTGAAGATAGAAAATTTATTACAAATTACTATAAGAATTTACGAGCAGGAAATTTAAGCATCGTAGATCCACAATATGATAAATTCATTTCGTTAAATTCAGGCGAAGATCCTTTCCTGAAAAATATGAGACTAGCTTCTCTTTTTTCGAGAGGATTTATTTGGGACAAAGCAAGATTACACGCGGAACTTGCAAAGAAGTTAGCGGAATCAGAACAAGAAGTTAGTTTTGCTGAATCAACAATTTCGGATATTCAATATGAAATACTTTTCATCAAAGGAATCGATCCTGATTTAATTCGAGACGATAAAGTTTATTTTTATGCAACTAATCGAATTTGGGATGCGTATCGAAAAAAAGCAAAGGAGTTATCTGGGCAAGAAGGGGAATCCACTAGAAAGAGTTATCAATCCCGTTTATTAGATGCACTCGACTCGATTGAAAATAAAGCTGACTTTGAGCCAACGACACTCGGACCTCTTTATTTAAAAGACGGAAGACCAGCTTTGTATTTATTAAAAGAGTCTGAACGAAATTTTTTATTTTATTTACTTTTAAAATCAATCGTGACACAGACTGGAGAAGAATTAAACAACCAGTTTGATTTATTAATTGATACAGAGCTTCGGCTAAAGAATCGTAACCGCGCTTTATGGATGCAAGTAGAATGGGCGGGTGCTCTTTATCATCGAGGGGATTATGAGAGTGCGAAAAAATACTATAAAGATTTCGATAAGAACTTTAAGGATTATTACCCGGAAAAGAATTTAGTGAAAACCTTTTACACTTTAAAATACAAACTTTCCCGCGTGTTTCCAGAGATAGAATTTGTAGAGAGCGAAAGGAATTTTGTAAAAGAAGAATTTAAAGAGTGGTTCGGCTACTATGAATTATGCGAAAAGCAAGATTCTAAAGAATTTATAAAAACTCTGAATAAATTAGTAACAGCTAAGAAAAAGGAAAAGTTGGATATTTTTAATAGTCGTGAGTTGGATGATTTTATTAGTTTCTTACAACTTGAATCATTGGAAAAGAAAGATTATGCGACGTTCACGGACTTGGGATTTACTAGGGATAAATTCAAATCTGTAAATGATAAAGTTTTAGGGCGTGGCATTTTATTTTCAGATTTACCTGAAGCAAAACAAATTTCGAAAGAGCTGCTTGTTAAACTTCCTAAAACACAGGTATTTACTGCGGTCATTGATTTAGGAATTAAATCATACACTGTGAAAATGAAAGAAGGACAAATTACGACAGAGCTTGGCTTTGCGGATAACAGGGATATAAAACATTCTATTTTAGATTATTATTATACGATTAAAGATGGTGGGGTTGCAATTGTAAAACAAGAATCGATTGAAGCCCGCTATAAAGAGATTCTCAAATTTACAAAAAATGCAATTGATTATATTTATTTACCGTCTTTTCATTTTAAAGCGGTAATTGAACCAGAGGAACAGGATTATTTCTATTATGTGCTGAGCCCCGAGTTACTTTTGGAGCGTCCGGTTTATGACTCTTCGCAAGATTTTTTACCTGGATTTAAAGTAGAATCTAAGAATACTTCTAATTATGCGCCAAAGTGGTGGAAGATGGTTCAGGATTTAGAAAAGTATGAAATTCGAAATGTATCTGGGATTGGAAATGGAAATAAGGTAATCGTCTCACAAGAAGATCTACAACTTGCGAAAGGTAGAAAGTTGGAATATGCAGGTGTTGGATTAAACGAACTCAAGCGAATTGAAAAACGAAAGGGTGTATGGATAATGACCGGTAACCTCTTGTCGGAAGCTTCCATACAGAATGATGATTTCGCTTATTCGCTTAGATATATTGACCAGATCCATCAGGGACCGGGGGTTGTGTTCGCTGGAAATCATAATAGTACAGTGAATGCTTATTATATAAAGAAATTTTGCAAAAATCTAAATTACCGTTATCCGTTCGTTGAAAGATATTACGATGCATTTACGCAAACACAAGAAGAATTTGACTTCGATAGAAATTGGAATGGATTTAGACCCTATACGAATGTGTTTATGAAATAAACTATACGAATATGTTTATGAAGTAGGGGATAATGGAAGATTACCACCGACTTGCACTGAGCCTGTCGAACGTGTGAGCGCCAATAAAAGATACAATAAGAGAAGTGGTTTGTATTATTAGATATTTTTGTGGTGAATAGGAGTTATCCCCACATAACCTTTCATGTCCAATTGATCTTAAAGTAGAGACTGTGTAAAAGCAAAGATTTTAAGGAACCGCGAAGAGCACGAAGGTTAAAATTTCGTAGGAAATTTCGATTTTTTCTTCGCGTCCTTCGTGGTAAAAAATATTTTTTTAACGTGAACTCGATATAAGAAAATTCTGCTCATTGTCACCCCCGAAATTCCACCCGCTTTCGCCACGACCGCCAAGCGATGTCGGCGGTCTCAAATAATGTAAAATCCTGCCTGGAATTAGAGATTCCCAACAGAAAATTTTGGGAATGACAAATTCAAAATCCTTACGCCGAGTTCACTTTTTTTTACATAGCCCCTACGAAATATGAAAAATTTTCTAATACTTAGTCTTTGTCAAAGGCAATTTTACATTCAAGATAACTTGAACCTTAGTAACTTCGCCTTCGCTTACTTTTAGAACTGAATTGTTGAGTTCTAGGTTTTCAGCGAATGAGGCTTTCACTTCATAATCACCGGGGATAAGATTGGTAAACCAGAAGTTGCCCTCGCTGTCGGTTAACGCTTTTTGAACACCGTTTACACTTTTAACAGTTGGCATATAAATTGGTTGTTTGATAACAGGGTTATCCAAAGTTTTATAAAATACATTTCCTTGAATGACACCGAAACCAGTCATGGCATTGGTAAGTTCTAAAACGTTTTCTTTGTTTTGTAGGACACCAAATGTAGTAACAACTTCAGGATATTCGTCTGCTTTAATTGTAATTTTATGAACACCTGTAGGAACATCTTTTACACGAATATGATAAATTTCACCAGGGATCAATCGACCCACACGAGAAATAGAACCCCAGACATCAGATTTTACAGGAATTAGTTTGAAATTAACTTCTTGGTCATCAATTAAAACTTTTACTCGACGATCACCTTGACGCAATTTCTTTTGTTTCATCATTTCAGCAGGGGGTAAACTGGTTAAGCCGTAAGAACGATCTCGGATGATTGTTGTTTTAATGAGCAAATCCCCATCGTTTACAACATTTACAACTGGAGGCTCAGCGGGAGTAACCGGTGGTTGAATAGGATCAGGTTTTACCGGATCGCTTGCAGGCTCTGGTTTTGGATCAGGCTTTGGTTCTGGTTTGGGATTTACTGGAGCAGGAGGGGTTACTGGTGTGTTATTCCCTGCTAGGAAAATTCCTGAAGCGTCACCCGACACCTGTGGAACTTGTTTGTGGTCGTTGTCTTCTGCCATTTTAATAACGGCATCGCGAGACTTGAAAAATGCTTCTAGAGCGGTTACTACCTTATCGCCGTTCAAGTCGCCGTTTTCCAAAGCACGACCAAATTGATAAGTGAAAATACCATGGTTGATATCGCCACCGACTTCAATAGCTGTTTGGTTATCATCGGCAGATGCAATAATGGCTTTATTTTGAAAGTAAAAATCTTCTGGATCTTGTCTGACAGTTCCCTGTTTTCCATCTGGAATTGGAACATCTTTATCGCCACGAGTAGATTTCCCTTTCTTTGCAATCCCGCCCGAGAAACAACAATCGAAAACAAAAAGGGTCTTTTGGGTTTTAATTGTTTTTAGATATTCATTGAGCTCATCATCGGATAAATGCGGTCTATCATAGCATACGATGTAGTTGCGCATACCGTTCTTAGCCTCTGCGTCACGCTGAAAAAAACCATGACCGGCAAAAAATAAAAATACAACGTCATCCGCTTTAGCTTTCGAACCGATGGCTTTGATTTCTTTTTCGATATTATTCTTTGTGATTTGTGGTCCGAGAAGGACTTTGACTTCATCAAAGTTTCCGACTTTTTTGATTTGGTCATTCATGTAAGTTGCGTCTGCTTCGCAGAGATTTAACTCACTTATACCAGCTTTATTACCCTTGTAATTACTTCCTAGAATCAGCCCATACTTCTTGGCGAGCAGATTGGAAGAAGAGAAAATGAGTAAGGACAAAAACAAAACGATTTTAATCTTCATTGGATCTCCTTTATGTTGTGAAACACGCATTATGCGCTTACTTTGAACTTACTATTTTCGCTTGTCCCCCGAATTACTTGACCTCACCCCAATCTTCTATTACCTGAAAAATTTTCTACACCTAAGCCCCTCTCCTTAAGGAGAGGGGCGGGCTGGAAGCCGGGGTGAGGTC
Source organism: Leptospiraceae bacterium (assembly GCA_017996175.1). Taxonomy (GTDB): domain Bacteria; phylum Spirochaetota; class Leptospiria; order Leptospirales; family Leptospiraceae; genus UBA2033. The sequence continues at coordinate 1,510 of JAGOHK010000068.1, read as the reverse complement.
ACTAGGTCGAGAGGCTAATCTTAATTAATTATTTAGCCAGCCATTTCATCATGCTGCGTAGTCTTGCTCCAACAGCTTCGATTGGATGAGCGGCTCCTGCATCGCGTAATTTTTGGAAGTTAGGATAACCAGCTTTAGTCTCAGCAACCCACTCTTTCGCAAATTTCGCACCTTTGTCTTTTTGAATTTCATTTAGAACTTCTTTCATTCTAGCTTTGGTTCCTGCATCAATGATACGAGGTCCACGGGTTAAATCGCCATACTCCGCAGTATCAGAAATGGAGAATCTCATACGAGCAAGTCCACCTTCGTAGATTAAGTCGGTAATGAGTTTCACTTCATGTAAACACTCAAAGTAAGCGATTTCAGGATCATATCCAGCTTCAGTCAAAGTTTCAAAACCAGCTTGGATTAACGCTGATAAGCCGCCACAAAGAACAACTTGCTCTCCAAAAAGATCCGTTTCAGTTTCTTCGCGAAAGCTAGTTTCGAGAATACCAGCACGACCACCACCAACACCAGCAGCATGCGCCAAAGCACGTTTACGCGCAGAACCAGTTGCATCTTGGTGAATAGCGATTAAACATGGTACGCCACCACCTTCAGTGTAAACTCTTCTTACTAGGTGTCCCGGACCTTTTGGAGCGACCATGTAAACATCTACATCTTTAGGAGGATTGATTAAATCATAGTGAATGTTAAAACCATGAGAAAACACAATAGCGTTTCCAGCTTGGAGATTTGGTTGAATATCTTTTTCGTAAGTTGCAGCCTGAACAGTATCAGGGGCTAGGATTTGGATGATGTCAGCCTTTTTCGCAGCTTCTGCAATTGTATAAACTTCAAAGCCAGCTTCTTTTGCATCTTTGATTGACTTAGAGCCTTCTTTTAGTCCGATGATGACTTTAAGTCCTGAGTCTTTCATGTTCTGTGCTTGAGCATGTCCCTGACTTCCGTAACCGATTACCGCAATAGTTTTTCCTTGTAATACACCTAGATCGCAATCTGCGTCGTAAAATAATTGTGCCATTTTTTCCTTCGTGAATATTGAATTTTACAGTCATTATCCAAGGTAAACGTAGAATCTCAACCTTAAAATAGTCTTTCGGTTATGTCTCTCTGGGTGTTGCGCTACCTAACCCCAAATTTTATTTTTTTGGAAAAATTCAAACAAGTCGCCCCTTCCCTAAAGTATTAAAAAATCTTACATTTGCAAAGGATGCTCAGGGAAGGGGATTTAATCGGTAATACAAATCAAAAAATATAAAATTGGGGTTAGGTAACGCCGCGCTCTCACTATGGTCATGTTTTTTCCGCACCTCGTTACAATGCTCAATGCTGTACAATTAAGAAAAACATGTGAAGATTACCACCGATGGACACCGAGAGCACCGATAAAAGATACGATAATTCTTAAATATTTGTGATTTGGTTTATCCATATCATTTTTCATCGTTCTTTTATCGGTGTCCATCGGTGGTAATCTTTGAGAGGCTTCCCTTAACTTGAC
>JAGOHK010000067.1 GCA_017996175.1 Leptospiraceae bacterium | reverse complement strand
ATGAAGCTTTTCTATCTCTCTTACTATTTCATCCTTATCTTTAGAAACACGACCAGGAATAAAAGGAACGATTTCAATTTGATCTGCGGAAGTTTTTTTCTTTTTTCTATTCATTTAGATTTTTATAAGAAATTAATATATTGATAGTTCATGCTTTTCATTCATTGAAGAGGTGCAATGAATTCTTTCTGAATACCGAATTATTAAATTGTAGGGAAGCTAAAGCAACTTGTAGGAGTAAATTTACGAAATATATTGCGTTTATTTGACAAAGAATTCGAATCAAATCTGACTGTTTCCAAAAGCATGGAGTTAAAATATTTTTAAGCAATGAAACTACTATTTGTGATTAACTTAATTTTTCTTTCCGTAGGAGTTTACCAATGTAAATCGAAAAATTCCTGGAGCGAGAACCAAGGGCAAATGAATTGGCAAGAAGCTAAAAAAAAATGCCAAGAAATCGGTATGAGATTACCTACTGATAAAGAATTATCTTTAGCGCACAAACAAGGTTTACTTGCAAAATGGGCTAAGATTTACGGGAAAGATCCAGTACATTATTGGACGTCGGAAGAACCTTCTATAGAAGAGCAAAGTAATTTTGAGAGTATTCGTTATCTAACCGATACAAATACAAACGTTGACATTGTTGAGCGCAATGGCGTCGTTAGGTGCTTTTTACTGCAATTTAATTGAGAGGTCTACTATGGCAAACGAATCAAACGCAAAGAAAGAAAAAGAATTCAGTAAAGTAGAGAAAGAACTGATTGGAAAGATTAGTAAAGATTTATATATTTCTCCTATTCGTTTCGATGAAGATGGATACTATTACGACGGAAAAGAATTTCTAGATAAATTAATAGTGAAATTACAAAATGAATAAATATCCAATTTTAATAGATGAAGGATTCGAAGGTTACGGTGCGTATGCGCCCGACTTACCAGGCTGCTGTGCAATTGCAAAAACCAGAGAAGAAGTCATAATACTAATTCACAAAGCAATTGAATTATATTTAGAATCCTTGGAGCAAAAAGGCGAACCTTTCCCTATTCCTTCTAGAGTTAAAAATTCAATTCGTAAGACAGAAGAGGAACTCCGAGAATTATTTTCTACTCCAAATTCAATTTGGGTACCAAAATCCCATCCTTGTAAGGTAACCTATGTTATTCCGGCTGAAGAAGAAAACATAGAAATACTAAAATTGGTCGAAGATTTGAAAATAAAGGAATCATCTTCCCAAATAAAAAGTATTAGACCTAAAAAGCAGAAATAGATGGTCAATTTTATTCATTCTTTTTAAGGATGGGACTTTTAAAGCTAATGTTTAAAAAACGAATTTTACAAGAGTTTGCAAATCTTTGCAAGAATTTACAGGAATTTTACATGTAAATTTACAAAAGTTTTACATTTATTTTACATAAAATTCACATCGTAAGTTACATGCAAAATAAATGTAGGGAAGAGCTGGATTTAAAAAAATAGAATGCATTGAAACCTATGTTTAAAGACATTCTAAAGAGGGCGTGAAGAGATGGAAAAATCTTAACTTTACATTATTTTGCATCTATTTACAGAATACTCGCATTATACGGAATTGAATCTAATTTTGAAGGCATTATAATTTGAAAACGATGACGTTAAGCAAAAATACTAACGAATTAAAAATTACCGATCAAACTAACGGAAAAAATAAAAAATATAGAAGCAGGTCTAGAAAAAATGGAACGATTTATCAAAATTATCCTTATTCTTTTTATTCTCGGAAATTATGAATGCAAACCTAAAATCTCTTGGAGTGAGAATCAAGGACGAATGAAATGGAAAGATGCCAAGGAGCAATGTAATAGAATCGGGATGCGATTACCAACCGAAGAAGAATTATCTATCGCGTATAAAGAAAAGCTAGTTGTGGAGTGGGAGAAGAATGCAAAATCCGATTACTCTCATTACTGGACAATCGAAGAAGAATCAGATGGGACTTTTGATTTTATCGGTATGGGCATTATGTCTAGCAATAACGGTGAAAAAATAGTGAGTAGGGGTAATGTTAGATGTGTCAAATAGTCGGCTTTCAAGGTAATGAAAATAGGATCGCCATGACAGATAAAAATTAGGAGATAATCTATATTTAACTCATGAGTAAATCAATTTTCAAATTAGAAGTCGTAACCTACAAAGGAAAAATCACCTATCCAAAGGAATTAGATTTCAATCACTTGGGATATTTCAGTAGTCCATTGCGAGCAGAACGGTTCATGAAAGAATTGAAATCAAATCCAGTTTGGAAATCGTTATACTCCTTAGAAAAAAGTCCAACATACCAAACATCTATCCTGTTCTTTAAATTAGCCGAATATAGTGTAGATAGAAAAAACGAGATTGTTTTATCTACAAGAATTTATGGGAAGGATCTAAATTTGTATCATTCAAGATTAAATGCAGAACATTTGCCATTTACCGGAAGAAAGGAAAATGAAATCTTTTTTAGAAAAGGTGATATTGTTGAATTTATTCAAAGTAATGGTCTTCATATTGGTATAGTAGGGGAAGCTCCTTGGACTAAAGAGCAATTGAAAAAAGTTATGAGGGAAAGAAAATGGAAAACGAACTTAACCGATCAAGTGGACGATTGTTATTATGTGCTGTATGGAAAAGATAAGTTTTCCCATGCTCATCCTCCAACTTTTTTTGTTTTCAAGCCAACTGGAACCGTTAGTTCGAAGGTTCTAAAAATGCTCAGAGGAAGATTGGAAAGTAAGGTAGGGTGATGGAGCTAATACTAAAGACATTTTTCTAATTCCTGTAGCTTTTTTCACTAATCGAATCAATGTTTTTTCGAATATCACCCCTCTGAAGCTATTTTTGCGATTATGTTTTCCTTTCTGAATTTTATTTTAGAACCCTTTTTTAATACAAATATTGGTGGTAGAATTGTTTGAATTTCACCAATATAAGTATCCTTTTCTTCCAGTAACAATTTTAGATCAAGGTAACCACTCTGAAATTGAACCTCTCCATTTATTGGCTCTGAAAATGCAAAAAAAGCTCGAACTCCATATACATCTCCAATTTTAATAGGAAATTTCTGTTTGAAACTGCCTATTTGCTCGATTATTCCGAGCAATTCTTTTGGGTAATAACCATTTTCCTTGGCTTTAATTAAATCGAAGAGATGATATTTATTTAGAGTCAAATCTTTCTGGAACGGATTTGGAGTATTTTTCATTTTTATAAATTCTCTATTTATTTTAACTCAATAGAATCAAATTATGAAAATTAGTCAACATAGAATATAGTAGGGGATTCGGCATTTCGACTTCTGAGATGTGGGATTCAGTAAGGGATTCGATAATTTTTGGCTTGTCATAATGCATTTAGATTGATATTGTTTAAAAAGGAACAGAAATAATGAATAAGACATTACAAATACAAATACCAGTAGACTTATTTATGGCTTTAAATGAAACAGAGGAAGAAGTAGGGCAAGATTTTAAGCTATATGCTGCACTTTGGTTTTATACACTTAAGAAATTGACCATAGGGAAGGCTATTCAACTTTCCGGTCTGACTCGGCTTGAATTCGAAAAAAAGTTAAACGAACTCAACTTACCAATTTTCAATACTGATATAAAAGATTATGAAGAAGATCGTATAAAACTGACAATTCCGTAATATGAAGAATACGATAGTCATCGCAGATACGGGAGCAATCATATCGCTTATTGTTATAGATAAATTATGGGTAGTAGAAAAAATTTTCACAGAAGTCTATATTGCAAATGAAGTTTGGATTGAATTGCAAAAGTATAGCAAAGACAAAGAAGAGTTTAGACAATCATTATCCTATTTAAAGAATAAAGTTAAAAATTCCAAAAGAGACGAAAATTTAGAATCTTTATTAGACGATGGAGAAAATGAATCTATTGGTTTATATAAAGAGCTAAATGCAGATTACATAATCATAGAAGATAAAAAAGCTAGAGCGATTGCAACTGGATTAGGAGTTACTTGCATTGGCGTCTTGACTATTTTAGAAAAAGCAAAAGAATTAAAGCTTGTCGATGATCTAAGAGGGATGTTTATTTTATTTCTAAAAAATAAACGTTATTACTCAAAGGATTTACTCAACTATGTTTTAGAGAAAAACGGCGAAGAAAGAATAAGTGATTCTAAATAGAGTAGGGGACATGGCATTTCGACTTCTGAGATGTGTACGCATATCGGAAGTCGAGGAAAGCTTTTTGTCCTGGCGAATGTAGGTAAACAATTTTTGAGTAGAGTGCCTTGGCTATCGGCAAACGGTCACGGGAAAGAATAAGGCTTACTCTAAAAAGTCTAAAATCTCTAAATTTAAGGATACCTAGAAAAACCTTACTTGACTCGTAAAGCTCTTTACACTATTTATTGTGTAGTTAAAATAAGCAAATGAGACTAATAATAATTACCCAATTAATCGTATTTATTTTAAATTGTTCGACAGGGAAAGAACTTAAAGTAAATGAAAAAGACGACAGTGGTTCAACGCCTCTGCATTACGCAGCTGTAAAAGGCAGAATAGATCATATAGATTTACTTATTGATCGAGGAGCTAAAGTAAATGAAAAAGACAAGCATGGTCAAACACCTCTGCATATAGCAATTAGAGAGGGCTATTTTGAAGCTGTAAAACTTCTTATTGATCGAGGGGCTGATATAAATGAAAAAGACGAATTCGGTGGTGATGCTGCTCTGCATTATGCAGTATTTAGAGCTTGGACTAGCAAATTAGAAATTGTAAAATTTCTTATCGATCGAGGGGCTAAAGTAAATGAAAAAGATAAGAATGGTATAACACCTTTGTATGGTGCAGTTTGGGATGATCGGACTAGCAAATTAGAAATTGTAGAATTTCTTATTGATCGAGGGGCTAAAGTAAATGAAAAAGACCAATTCGGTAACGCTGCTCTGCATGTTGCCGTTAAACAAACCAAATTAGAAATTGTAAAACTTCTTATTGATCGAGGGGCTAAAGTAAATGAAAAAGTCGGAAGTGGTTCAACGCCTCTGCATATTGCAGCTAATGCAGGAAGATTAGAAATTGTAAAACTTCTTATTGGGCATGGAGCTGATATAAATGAAAAAGACAATGAAGGAAAAACGCCAATGGAAGTAGCAGAAGGTGAAACAAAAGAATTTCTTATGAGTATACTTAATAAAAAAGAAAAACAGCAAAGTAATAACAAAATAGAAATAGTAAAAAAAGAGCTCGATAAAATTAAAGATAAAATTCCTTCAGATAAAAAAGAAATTTTAATAGAGGCAAACAAAGAATTAAACCAATTAGAAAAAGAAAAAAATAAAAAAGAATTTACTCGTAGGTTAAAAAAAATACTAAATGTTTTAGCAACCTTATTGCCTACTCCGCAAGCTAAAGCTGTTCAATTAGTTATTGCACTAATTGCTGATGAGGATGATTGTAAATAAAAACTATAGGGCTTTGATTTCTCTTAGCCCTTCCTCCTTAAATTTTTAGAATTGTTTATCTATCAAAAACCGTCGTATATCGTGCTGGACAATGCACCTAAGCATCGCAGTGGCTTTTTCAAACAGAATATTTTACAATGGAAAACTCAATACAATGTAAAATTCTTTTTCTTACCAACCTATTCTCCTGAATTAAACTTAATCGAAATTTTATGGAAATGAATTAAGCATTCTTGGTTACCTTTTAAAGCATTCGAATCTTTTATTGCTTTGAAAAATAATCTTAATTTTGTCATTGCAAACATTGGGAAAAAATATATTATTACATTTGCCTGACTACTTAATATAATTAATTGTTTGGTTATCAACACACCCATAGCCATATATATGTTATTATGCGATGAATCAGTGGATTCAATTGCGAATAATACGCGATTGTAGAACGAAATAAAGTAATGCTTTACAGAAAATATCACCTAAAGTTTTTGAAGGAATGAAAACTAAAATTTTACCAATTATAGTAATTTGCCTTAGCTTAGAGCTAGTTTCTCAATCGAAGGGTTCTACGGAAGATAAAAAATGTACAGATTGTTGCAACCAAGGGAATTGCAAAAACGGAAATGGAACTTCTACTTATGCGAACGGGGATAAATATGTTGGTCAATGGAAAGATAGTAAACCGAACGGGCAAGGCACTGTTACTTTTGCGAACGGAGATAAATACGTTGGTCAGTATAAAGATGGTAAATACAACGGAGAGGGAACTTTTACTAAAGCGAACGGAGATAAATATGTTGGTCAATGGAAAGATGATAAACCGAATGGAGAGGGAACCTCTACTTATGCGAACGGAATTAAATATATAGGTGAGTATAAAGACGGTAAATATAGCGGACAAGGAACTTTTATTTATGCGAATGGAGATAAATATGTTGGTCAATGGAAAGACGATAAACCGAACGGAGAGGGAACTTTTACTTTTGCGAGCGGAGATAAATATGTAGGTCAATTCAAAGACGGTAAATATAACGGGCAGGGAACTTTTACTAAAGCGAACGGAGATAAATACGTAGGTCAATTGAAAGACGATAAACAGAACGGACAAGGAACTTTTACTTATGCGAGCGGAGATAAATATATAGGTGAGTATAAAGATGATAAATATAGCGGACAAGGAACTTTTACCTTTGCGAGTGGAGAAAAATATGTAGGTCAATTCAAAGACGGTAAATATAATGGGCAGGGAACTTCTACTAAAACGAACGGAGATAAATATGTCGGTGAGTTTAAAGATAATAAATATAACGGAGAGGGAGCTTTTACTTATGCGAAAGGAGATAAGTATGTAGGTCAATGGAAGGATGATAAATATAACGGGCAGGGAACTTTTACTAAAGCGAACGGAGATAAATATGTAGGTCAATGGAAGGATGATAAATATAACGGACAAGGAACTTTTACTTATGCAAAAGGAGACAAATATGTCGGTGAGTTTAAAGGCGGTAAAAAGAATGGACGTGGAACTTTTACTACAAGTGATGGAGAAACGGTAACTGGTCAGTGGAAAGACGATGAGTTCATAGTAAAATGAAATTGTTCGGAAATTATTTAAAACCATTTCTCGACTCGAACCATAAGAAGAAAAGCATCTTCCCAAACCTTAGATTTAAGCATACTTTTGTCTACAAAGGGACTAATCAAAATAATCTTTACACGGATAACGGATAATGAAAGATTATTTTAACTAGAATTTTTGAACGGGATGGTAGATGAGTGCAATGCAAATTCTTAGAAAGAAAATGAAAGCTTTCATAAAAAAATGATTAATTTCCTTATGACCAATTGCAACTAATGTATCAATTTTGTTTAACAACTTTTAAAAGGAAGGTAAATAATGATTTTAAATGTCCAATTATTTCTATCTTTGATGGTCTTTATACCTTTATCAGTTTTGGTTGCAGATCCTATTGATCGTCTGATTGTATCTTTGGGCTCGGAGAATTCCGAAGTGAGAATCGAAGCAGTACATAAGCTTGGAAAATTGAAAGCCAAAAAAGCTGTTCCCGATTTAATTAAACTTTTAAAAGATTCTGATGATAAAGTTAAAAAGGCATCCATATTTGCTCTCAATATGATTAAAGATTCGAGTTCCGTTAAACCCTTATTAGAAGTATTATCTGAAAATTTATCTAATCTTCCAAAAGTTCTCTTATGCGTCTTAGAAAAGCCTGAGAATGGAATTACATCATATATTATTAATTCAAGAGAGGAGATTCCAGAATATCTTTTAAGGAGTCTTAGGAGTTTCGGCTCTATTGGACATCCTGTTCTAATAGATTCGATTAGCAGATACAACTCTAGCGACAAAAGATTGGCAGCAATTCTAGTTTTGCAGTATGGAATTGCTCGCAATAGCCCTGACCGATTAAGCATTGTTTCAGGCTTGCAAAATTTGGTAACGGATGATGATGATTTACAACAACCTTGTATTCGATCAAATGCAGCGATCGTTTTAGGTCAAATGGAAAGTGATGCTATAGATGCGATACCGACTTTGCTAAATGCCGTAAAGGATGATGAATCAGTGGTTGTAAATAATGCAGTATGGGCACTTGGACGAATTGGCTCAAACAATAAATTGTCTTTAGAAAAACGGATTATGATATTTTCAAAACTTAAAGAGTTTGAATCTGATTTGTCTGAGAAGTTTGATAACGATTATGGTGGCATTATCAAAGAGAATTTCAACTATGCTTTAAAAAGAATTAATGTGCCTGATAAGAAACCCGCTTTAGACGAAAATGAAACGGAGGAAGAAGTTACAGTTCAAAATATTAAAAAAATTGAACAAGTTGAAACTTTGCTAACCAAGATAAAGAAAAATTTTCAGCAAAAACATGAAAAAGAAAAAGTAAAAAAAATTGAAAAAATTGAAAGCGATCTTAAAGATTTGAAAAACTTTCAAAAGGAAGGTGATAACGAGCAGTTTAAAAAAAGGTTGAAGAACATATTAAATGCATTAGTTACATTTTTACCACCTCCATATAATGCAATTTTTTCGGCATTAATAGCACTTGTTGATGGATAGAGAGTAATCAGTCCCTTCTACTATAAGTTTCACGTGTGGCATTTTACCCCCATAGTAAAGTTCCCTCAATCGCTCCAGTGGACGTTTATTTAGTGGAAGTTAGAAATTTTTAGTTTTTCTTTCACTTACCATTGCATCCATGCGCTTTTCAGAGATATAAGAAAGTCTTAAGTATATCCCAGTAATTAGGCTGCAATTTTCTGTAATTGTTTAAAGTATAAAGATGTAAATCTATTGACATTTTCGAAAGTGATTTACTACCTAAAGACTTTCTATCCGTTTGGACTCCATAAACTATTCTATAGACATCTAAATTAGAAACTTGAATTCCATTTTTATTTAATTTATTTTCTAAATACTTTATTAATACTTCAGGATAACTAATTGTCCTCTGTATTATTTCTTGAGCAATATCCTTATGATGGTTATATAAATCTATTAATTTGAATGTATCAATATGCTTATCATAAATCGTTTGATTTGCAATATTAGTTTGATAAGGCACAAATTCCAAATCAAAAGAATTTTGATCATTAGGAAAGTTAGAACCTATTAACTTGAGTGAAAATTTTATTCTATTATCAAAATTATACCTATCATCATATGGATTGACTGGTAAATTATTTACTTTGTCCAATTTAATTTTATTACAAGTTGCACAAGATGGAACTAAATTAAAAAAGGATAAAGCTAGAAACGGGAAAATGGATTTTGGAAAGTAATGATCAAGTTGATCCGTCCTTTGATCAAGAGTATTAAAAATATAATTCCGATTGCAGTAGGGACAAACTTTAATTTTTAATTCGTTAATAAGGAATAAACTATTGTATGTTATTCCTGTGGCAGGATTCTTAAAATCATTAGAACTCAAATATGCATATAGATTCTCCGATAAATAATTAAAGCTATCAAAACCGTTTTTTAATTCATCTTTGAAAGTTTTATAATTTATCGAAGGGAAACTCATAGAATGAATAGCAAATTGTAGTTTTTCAAACTCATTGGTTAATTTCTTTTTCTTTTTTTTGTCTGTAATGTTTTTTTGTTTATTATAAGCAACGAAGCACTTTAGATATTGACTCCAATCTTTAACTAGTATTTCAAGTTCCTCAACTGTAAGAATTAAAACTTTTTCCAAAGTATAATTTTGTCCGAAAAAAAAAATAAAAGCTTTATTTACATTTACTAAATTTATGCTTCTCTTACTTGAAGGTTTCGATAAGTAATCTACTATAGAATTTTTATGAATATCCATTATACTTATAAGATGATGATTTTTTTCGATTTTAATCATTTGAATCTACTTCCTTTAGCCTTTTCATTAATTCGAACCTCAAAACATCTTCCCCAATTAGGTCAATTAGCCGCTTAGCCTCATCCTTTGATTTTATGAAACTTTCTTTTTTATTTAAATAATTTATAATATTCATTATATTCGCTTCTGTGAATTTTCCTAATGGGTTTTTCGGATTTGATAAAATAAATTCGAGTAACAACGAATAAAAGTTAGCTGCAAATGTTTTTACATCTTTTTCAATTACTTTATTATTTGATAGATAAATTAAATTACTTGAAGGGATTTCTGAGATAACGAACGGACTGTTAGTTGTAAGTATTATTTGAATATTCTTCTTTGTTTGTATTGAGAGAAGCATACTCAAAATATTGCTAAGGTATGATAATTGCCAATGCGGATGGAAAAACATTTCACCTTCATCAATCAAAATGAGTATATTTTTTCTATCCTTAACGTGCGAATTATTGTGCAATACATTAAAAAATCTAGAAAATAATAATAGAAAAGAATACTCCCCTGAACTTATATCACGCCAAGAATAATTTACAAAACGCATTGTAGATTCTATATATTTGGATACTCTTATGAATGAAATTACATTATTTGATCTAGTTTTAGTTTTTATTTGAAATTTATAATTTTCAAAAAATTTTTTGTCTATCACAATATTTGATTCTTCAAAAATAGCATCCAATCTTTTAAAATAAATTTTAAATAATATATGTAGTTTCTTATAATTTCCGTCCTCTCTCGTTTCACGGGCAGCTAATTTTTCAAAAAGCAATTCAAATTTTGTAATAAGAGAATCACCTTGATTAGAAATTAAATCATTAAACAATTCTTTATCTGAAATCAAAAAAATAATATTTCCAAAATAGCTAAGGTACAAATTTATAAAATAAAGTCTAATGTAATTTAAGAAACGATCTTTATTAAATTCCTCTTCTCTTCCTGAATTTATAATTGTAAAAGCTAATCTTCGAATAGGTTGTACAATTTCTTCAAAATCTTTCTTGTCTATATTAAGGAATTTGAAATTTTCAATGTCATTTAAAGAACACTCAATTGTATCAGGGATTTCAAAAGGATTTTCATTAAAGTTGCGTTGCGATATATAAAAAATTATTTTCCTTAAGTCTTCATAATAGATTCGAAAATAATTATTAAATTTACTAGCGAAATAATTTGTAGAAATATTTTGATAGTATTCCTCTTGATTTAACATTAATTTAATTTCAGGATTAAACTCAGGTAGACTCATGTGACTTTTCCTTGAGTCATATATGAGAGAATAATTAATAATAAAATGATCAAGATAGAAATGTGTTAAACCTGGTTTTTTTATGTCGTAATGTACCGGAGAAATTTTAATATGTTTCGAATGTTCATCTGGTATGATTTTTAAAGCAATATCACTTCCGAAATTATGTAGTGCACTGAAGTCAGGTTTAGAAAATACAATAGATAGTATTTTAATATCTTCTTTGATTCCAATAACAAAAATATCTTGAATAAGCTCTAAAACGGTAGTCTTTCCAGAACCATTCTCTCCAACCAATCCGGTAACGGTTATTTTTGAACTTGAAGTCGGGTTTGAAATTTTAAAAAAAAATTCTGGCAAAGGATTTTTTTTTTCGACTCTTAATACTAATTCCTCTGAGTTAAACGAAAATTTAAAGTCATCAGAAAAGTTTAATTCAACATTTTTAAGACCTTTATATTCAGAAACCCAAATAAATAATAACATTCAATTTCTCCATAATTTAAGAAGTTAATTTTCGATTGCTATAATCCAATGTAATTGATGTTCATTCACAAACAAGAGCTTAATTATAAAAATTGTCAAACTTTTCTCTGTATTCTTTATTATTAATTCTATCCCTTCCACTTATCCCTCAAAATCTTACTAGGATTCACAAAACGATTAATATAAAATCGCTCTGTAGTCTGAATATTCTCATGACCGAGTGCAACCTGAGCAGTTCCAACACCTTGCACATCGGTCAACGCTTGCCCAACAGTGTGTCGGAATGCGTGCGGATGTCCAGATTTACCGCGTAATGTCCGTAATCCCCATATCTCTATAATCCCCTGTAACGCCCTCGTAGTCATAGGATGTCTCACCGGATTTGCATTAGTCGGTAGGGTTAAAAAGAAATAGTCCTCATCGAAACCACATAACCGATGATAATCTTTGATGAGCTGTATGACTTGCTTTTCGATTGCGATAAACTTTGTTTTGCCTCCTTTGGCGATGTATTCCAGGACAAATTCTTTCTGCGGAGTTTTTACGAGATTTGAAAATTTTGCATTAACAACTGCATCAGCACGAAGACCGGTAGCCAGGAGAAATTCCAGGATCGCACGATTACGGAGGTCCTTTTCGTTGTGTAGATTCCCGTTTAATTTCTTTCTAAGTTTTATGATTGCGTCTTCAGCGAATCCTTTTCCAATTGCTTCTGAAATACCACCGCCAGGTTTTTGGCTTTTGGATTTAAGTGCTACGGTCTCAAATGATTTTCTTTTCTCCCATCTCATGTAATAATTATCGGATATGAAACGCAAAATCTTGCGTATTTCATTATGTTTTTCGACTTCCGAGTTGGATACGGAATTCGGAAGTCGGACGGATATTTAAACAATCTACTATTTGAATCTATCCATGAATATTGGGCTTTGTATAAAAGCCAGTTCAAATATACACTTCCAATGATTCTCTCCGTATGCGGCTTTATCGTCATTCATTGCAGCAATAAGTATGTCAGTAATTTCCTTAACTTTTAGATATTTAAGAAATGACCGAATTTCGTTTTCCAATTCACTAATATATTCGGTTGATTTAAATTTCATTCTATTAAAGAGATGAAGATTCCTATAATGATTTTCTATGGTTGAAAATAAATTTGAATCTATTCTATTGTTTACATTTTTCAAATAAAAATTGAAGTCCATTTCCTTATTCGCATCTAGAAAAATATCAACAAAAAGATATTGTTCTTTTGGCAAAGGGTCAAGGTATAAATTTAAAAATTTATTCGAAGCTCCATTTCCCATAGAATCTAATTTGTAGGAATTACATGTTGAACAACATGGAAATAAATTCTTTGGGTTAACGACGAATTCTGGGTATTTAGTTTTTGGCAATATATGATCTAAAGTATTTACTGAGTCAATTGTACAGTTTTGGCAAGTTGAAATGATTGTATTTACTTGTAGCTTACGTATATTATCCCTTAACATTGAAATTACTAAACTTTGATAGTCATACAAAGTCAAAAGATCGTCCTTTGCTTGTGCTAAAACTGAATTTGGAATCAATGAAAATAATTTATTATCTCTAAATTTTATATCAAATTTCTTAAATTCTATTTCTATAATTGGATTTAATTGTAAAAGTCGAGTTTTTATATCTCCTCTGTTCTTTCTATCGACTGCATTTTTATGAATTCCAAAACAATCGCCAGTATATGGTATTAAGTTCTTCATTTATACCTTTGGAATTAATGATTTTATATACAACCTAATATTGGAAGATATTGGCAATTTATCCGATTCAAAAGCAGATATAATCTCGGAGTATGATTTCCCCTGTTTAATTAATTCTTCTATTAAACTTATAAAATGCTTTGAAATTTCTTTATTCCCGAAAATATCTTGAGTTATCACTGTCAAATTTTCTCCGAAAGATTCTCTTTCTAACTCTCTAACAAATGCAATATTATTTTCCCTTTCTATAATAAAAATATTTCTGGCAGGTATTTCCTGTATTATTAATGGAGAATGTGTAGCGATTATACAAAATGATTCAAATCTTTTTACCAATCTAAAAATTGTATTTAGTAAAGAACTTATGGCATTAGGATGTAAATGTGTTTCTGGTTCATCAAATAAAATCAATGAATCATATCTGATTTGCGATATTATCTCACTAATCATAAATAAAATTATACTTTGTCCAGAACTTAAAATTGTATAGATTTCATTGAACTTACTTTCATCAAAAATAGAATCTGGTAAAAGACTTTTTCTTCTGGAAAAAGCAATGTCTAAAATCTCTGGAACTATAAAATTCCTTAATATATCATACCAAAGATATTCCAATTTCTTTGTCTTAATTAAACTAACGGATCGGTAAAAATCTACAAGCAAATCATCTTTACTTTTCCAAGTCCCATCGGTCTTCTTTAAACCACAATACACATAGTTGAAAGAAGCATCGCTTGTGGGAATTTCAAAATTATCAAAGAAACTATATGATACAGTGAAAATTTTTCCATACACAGGTTTTCTTGGACTAAAATTCAACGGTTCTTTTTCTGATAGACTTTTCGCTAAAGAAGAAAGTATTTTTGTTTTACCAGTTCCATTTTTGCCAATTAATGCATAAACTCTATGCTCAACCAAAGAGGTATATTCGAAATCAAAATTCAATTGTATAGTATTTTCAGAATATGAAGGTTTGTGAGTGTAATTAAATTTATAATATTCTTTTTCACTTATCCCTTCAATTTCAAATCTTATTTTCCTTGCCAATCTTTCAGCTTCATTGTCTCTAATTAGAGATGTCCTAAAAATATTATCATTTTCAAATATTTCATTAATCTTTGGAAATACGGCAACATCCCGAATAGCAAGTAAGAAACTATGAAACTGATCTCCCAAAATTATTTTCAACATTTGATAATAATCTTTACTCTGCCCAAGGGAACAATAATCATTAGTTAATGAGAAAAAAGTTTCTGGCAAAGCTTCACTAGTCGTTTGTGTATCACGCTTCATTATTTTGATTTTTCCGAGTCTTCTAATTGAAGATTCATTTTCTTTATAATTTAAATCAAACATTGTTTTGAATCCAAAATCATCCCAATGATCATAATAGAGGATAAATGAAGGATACTCAATTTTATTCTTATCTAGCTGCTTCCAATAAATAGGAATTTTGTTTGGCATTATATCAATAGGTAAATCTAAAAACTCTGCACTGTTCTTGAACTTATGAACAGGAAGATCTTCAAAATAGTCGGTCAGAATTAATCTATATCCTGTAGAGTGAATAATCTTATTAATTTTCGAAACAAGCAGTAGAATTTCATCTTTGCTTTTTCTTACCGTAGGATGAACGATTGCTTCAATAAATAATACAAAGTATTTTTCATCTCCTTCAATGAGGCTAAGTCTTTCTAAAAAAAGATATTCAAAAGTCCAATCTTGATTATTTACAATATATTGCCAAGTATCATCGTATGCATTTTTATACCGATTATCTTCTGATGGCATTTGTTTTAAATCCCAAATTTTGGACAGGAAGGTTAGAATGCCATCATATTCTTCGTATTTG
Organism: Leptospiraceae bacterium; assembly: GCA_017996175.1. GTDB lineage: Bacteria > Spirochaetota > Leptospiria > Leptospirales > Leptospiraceae > UBA2033. The sequence continues at coordinate 10,967 of JAGOHK010000067.1, read as the reverse complement.
CCTAAAAAAGAAGGATATGAAATTATAACATTGAATATCTCAGATTTTGTTTTTCTTGGGATTTCCATGATTCTTTCATTATTCCTTTTTAATATATTCTTTCTAAATTTTCTTTATTTTAATTGCAGATAGCGGCTAATATCTCCGTCGAAAAATCTTCTAATGGTGTTCGACTTCCTTGACCAAAAAGATTTAATAGCCTGTCAAATAAGGAACTCATTACCCATCCGTCCCCGTAAGAGGATAATCGTGATATAACACTTTGGCGTGTTCGATTATGCGAGGATAAAGAAATAGAAACTGCTCTTCTTGTAAGCCTTTCTTTCTTAAAACTAATTTGACAGCATTTTCTACGCCAGCTCTGACTTGTTCTTTGTAGTCTTCTGTCCAGTCAGGTTTTAATTTTGCTTTTACAACTCTTACGACTTCTTTTAATATATCTGCCAGGAATTGATTGTCGAAAGATTTCTCTGCCTGGTAGGTAATTGCTTCATAGAAAGAAAGTTCTTCGGGGGTAAGACCTAATTCGTTTCTTGTCTTTTCGTCTCGGTTTAATTTGTCTCTCGTTTCTTTTATTCTTGCAATCAATTCAGAAAGGGAAATTTCTCTGGCATGGTATCTCTTTAGAGTAGCTTCTAACAAATCTTTAAAGGATTTCCCACGATTAGTTTTTACTCCTAGCCTAACATGAATAGCATCGTATAGAATTTTTTCTAAAAGTTTTAATCGTAAGTCTTCATGCTTTTTATCTTTTTGGAAATCTCTTAAAAAATCATCTGTAATTATAGATACATCCGGTGTTGGAATTCCAACCATTGCAAAAATATCTTTTACTTCACTAGAAGAAATACTTCTATCTAAAAGATTACGAATTGCTTTATTTCTTTCATCTTCTGTTTTACGATTCGGGGGAGTTTTGTATTTACGAACCTGATTTCGAATCAATTGGTATATCGCAATTTCATCTTCATAGAGGCTAATCTCTTTTAGGTGCGATACTAACGAATACGTTCCGGCAAGTGCATATTCTAATTCTAAAAATGTTTGAATTCGATTTTCTTCTTCAATGATATATCCAAACATTTCCGTAAGCAAATCTTCAAACTCTATCGGGTTTGAATAGTTTTTATAAATCTTATGGAACTTAGAAGGAATAAAATTTTGTATATCTTCTAACTTCTTTTTAAAAAGGGAAACTGCTTTTTCGTTTAAATCCTCAGTTGGATTTCCTGTGCCACCTGCTTTCGTATAATTACGAGTAGCCTCTCGGAGTTCTGCTCCAATCCCAATGTAATCTACAATTAAGCCGCCTTCTTTATCTGAAAATACTCTGTTGACTCTTGCGATAGCTTGCATTAGACTATGACCATTCATCGGCTTATCAATGTATAACGTATCCATACAAGGAATATCAGTTCCTGTTAGCCACATATCCCTTACAATTACAATCTGCAAAGGATCATCCAAGTCTTTCATTCTAGCTTTAATTGTATCCCGTTGTTGCTTTGTCGTGATATGTCCATCCCTTGACCACTCCGCAGGATCTTTGGATAAATTTCCTGTCATCACAACTTTTACTTCTGGAGAATCTGGAATTGATTTAATTGCATCGTAGAGTCTAACACAGTTTTCCCGACTCATACAAACCACCATTGCCTTACCTTGAATAACCTTTCGTCGATTTTTAAAATGCTCCACTAGATCTTTTGCTAATCTATCAATTCTTTCTTTTGCACCTGCGGCATTTGCCATAGCTGCCCACCTACTCTTTTTATAATTCACAGAATCTTTTTCATCGCCTTCTGTAATTTCATCTAGCTCTTCATCAATGTTTGGATTCTTTAGTGCGAGCGGAATAATCTTAGCTTGATAATAAATAGGAACAGTAGCTCCATCTTCCTGGGCTTGCTTCATATCATAGGTATGAATATTCTCTCCAAAAATTTCATACGTATTGGCATCTGCTTTTTCAATTGGTGTCCCTGTAAAACCAATAAAAGAAGCGTTAGGTAAAGATTGGCGCAAACTCCTTGCAAACCCCTGTGATCTTTTTGTAATTCCTTTTTTATCCTTCGCATATTTTACTTCATGACCGTATTGTGTTCGATGAGCTTCATCTGCGATAACGATAATATTTTCTCGAAGGGAAAGTATTGGATGCTCTGTTTCTTCTTCCTTGAGTTGAAATTTTTCGATAGTGGAAAATATGATTTCTCCACCTTCTGATCGCAAGAGAGAACGCAATTCATCGACAGATTCAGCATGTTGAATATTTCCAATATAAGACGCGCATAATACGAATTGGTCAAAGAGTTGTTTATCTAAATCATTTCTATCTACTTGAATTAAGATGGTTGGATTTTTAAATTCGCTACTCTTTCTTAAAATTTTAGAAAAGAACAACATGGATAAAGATTTACCGGACCCTTGCGTATGCCAGATAACACCGATTCGTTTATCAGCTTTGGGTTGAATTGCTTCCTTTGCTTTTTCAATTGCAAAACGAACAGCAAAAAATTGATGATACTTTGCTCCCTTCTTAATATTCAAATCACCGGAGGTTTCAAATAAAATAAAGTAGCGAATATAACTGAGTAGCCTCTCTTTTGGAAAAAGTCCTTCGATGAGAGTTTTCATTGCTCCCGTGTGAAATTTTTCGACTACTTTTCCATCAATGGTCTTCCAAGGAGCATACCATTCAAACGAAGAACTCCACATCCCATGATAAGATCCATGTGATTTAGGTGTATCTTCTTTTGGTTCCCCTACTACCCCACCATCCGAAAGAATAATAATTTCATTGTAATCGAAAAGCAAAGGAATATCATTTCTATAATGTTGGATTTGTTGAAATGCACCTTCTACGGTAGTATTGGAGTCATTCGGATTTTTTAATTCAAAGAGAACGAGTGGTAATCCGTTGATGAATAAAATTATATCCGGTCGTCTATCGTTATTTCCAGAAATAGAAAATTGATTTACGATTAAGAATTCATTTTCTTCTGGTTCATTCCAATCTACTAAGTAAATAAATTCGTTTGTAATCTTTCCATCTTTCTTCTTATACTGAATTTCCATACCGGCAACTAGCATTTCATGGAAATTTTTATTTCGTAAATCTACTCTTGCTCCATGAATGGATTTTACTTTTACTAAAATCTCTTGAACGGTTTCTTCTGGTAATTCGCTATACTTTTTATTTAGAAATTTTCTTAGTCTATCTTCTAAGACTACTTCTTTTTGGGATACACGGTCTACATCACCGCCGGATAAATAATCGTATCCTAAATTCTGTAAACGGTTAATTGTATTTTTCTCGAATTCCGATTCAGTGGATTGTATCATATTCCTCGTTCATGGAAAGCGAACATACTTTTTACTAGTATGAAAATTAGGCTCTCCTACTAGTTTTCTATTTGAATTACTAATACTGTCAATAATAAATCATTTATTAGGTAAGAGTCTTTCTATTAATTTATAAACCGTCGAGCTTGATTCCCTTAATGGGATCGGTATATTACGATTTTCAAAGTCTTCAGATCCTTTTTTCGCATTTCGGATTGCATCTGGCATTTTGTCTTTGAGTTCTTCGAATACTTTTTGAAGAGTCTCTTTCGTTTTGCTGTATTTCGTTGTTTTCAAATATTGATTTAGTTTTTCTTCGTAAAGACTTCTATCCATCTTTTCACAAATGAAATTAAAGTGTAAAAGTAACCACAACTCAAAAGCCTGAATGGAATACGCCGTTTGAATTCCAGAACCTTCACACAATTTTATGGCTTCCTGAAATTCATTATCCTTCGTTTCATCCTTATCAAATACTATCCAGTATTCATCAAACTCTTTTGTTGATTCTGTTTTTCGCTTAACAGCTTCTCTCGCAAGAGTAAGAGCATTTCCATTTTCTGTAAGTTCAATGGGGATAATATCAATATTACTCAATCGGCAAATTGATTTTAGATTCCGAAAATATTCTGTCTCTGTTTGCCCTTCACAATAAATTAGAAATGTTTTCCTTAATTCTCTTGTCTCACCGACAGGTCGATGTCTTCTAGATTTACTGGGATCAAACTTTGGCATGATAAATTAATTTAGTCCAGAGATTACAGGAATAGCTCCGTATTTTCCTCTCAAATAATTTTTACTAATTGCCTCATCATTTCGAACTCCCTTTCCATCTTCGGTCTTATATTCATTGAGTGCAGTCAAAGTAGAAACTCCAAAAGAATCTTTCTCTGCAAGCCATATCTGGTCTCTACGTAAAAGGTCAGCCTCTAATAAAGAAACATCATGAGTTGTAAAAATCAGTTGCGCATTCTTGTTGTTATACTCTGTATCATAAAACAATTTAATTAAATTCTGAGTAAGTATCGGATGGAACTTTGTATCAATTTCATCTACAAAAAGTGCTCCGCCTTTTTCTAAAACTTCTATCGCAATCGCAGCAATATCAAAGAATTTACGTGTTCCCTCGGATTCAAATTTACTAAATGGAAAATCCTTGAACCCTTTTTCATTTCCTTCATTGTCATAGACTTTTCTGCGGCTAATGATATTTTGCTTAGCAGTTAATAAATTAAGTGCTGACTCAAAATCTAAAACTCCTTTGTTCGGAATATTCAACTTACGATCTTTTTTTACTTGAATATCTTCAATGCCTGTGTCTGCTTTCTTCAAAAGATTTAATAATTTTTTTTGAAACTCCACTTCTTCAATTCTAGGCGTGACAGAGCTTCCATGAATGAATGCAGTGATTTCAAAAGAATCAAAAAAATAAAAGTTTTTAAAGTATTCTAAGATGGAACGGGAAGTTGGATCATTAAATTTTGCTGAGATTGTAAGAAGTAAAGCGTCCTCTCGAATCATTTTATTTTTATCTAACTCATTTAAAATTTTGTATTCACCATTAATATCAAATGCTTGTTCTATCCTGTTAAAAATTTTTGTTTCTCTATCGAGAGTCTTGTAAAGCCATTCTTGTTTAATATTTTTTTCTAAAATTTCAAAGCCATATCTGTATTCAGTGTCTTGAATAGAAAAAGAAATTTCAAAAGAGCTGGATTCTTTTTCAGAAAGAGTATTCAATAGAAATGGATTGGATTGAAAATTTTTATAGTTCTGCCAAAGTTCATCTTGTTTTTCGGCTAAGACTGTATCTGCTAAGAATTGTAAAGCTTTGATGACATTACTTTTCCCTCCCCCATTCGGTCCGTAGATAGCAGACGCTTTCAGAACTTTTTCCTCTTTCCAGTTTATTACCGGAGCATCTTGTAATTCAGGAATTTTTTCTTTTAAGGGAGCTGCTGTAAGATGAAATACTGTCTCATCTTTATAAGATAGGAAATTACCAAAACGAACTTCTAAAAGCATTCTAGCCTCTTACTGTCTATTTTTGTGAATTTATAGTATATTTAGCAAATAAGAAAGGCTAGTCAAGTTAAAAATACAGATTTTTTGTGAAAATATTAGACCATAGATATTATTTCCATAAAAAAATGTTTTACAATTAATTAGGAAGTTTATTGATAATATTCTGAAATGGACAAGGCTCTAAGGAAATTTGTTATTAATTATATTCGTGTAATATCATGCATAGGGTTCAATTCTCTTGTATCGCAACTGAAAGGCATCCTTCCCACCTTCTAGAATAGAGCATATTTCTTCCCGAATCATTTTATCCTGTAAACAGCCACTCTTATCAATATTAGTTTGTCCACCTTTTGATTCCAAACAATAGACAAGCTCGGAATCTCCGTTTACAACTATATTAGCATTATGTGTTACTACTATGATTTGTCGATTGAACTTGGTTTTTCTGAGTTGTGTTACAATCAATTCATAAATTAAGCGATTATCCAAATCATCTTCGGGTTGATCCAAAATTAAAGGATCATTGCCATAAGACAAGATAAATGATAATAAAGCTGCCGTTTTTTGTCCTGGTGATCCTTGGCTTATCGGTTGAAACGAATTTTTAGTTTTGTATTCGATCTTTAACGAATCTTCAGGAAAGTATAAATCTAATCTATCAAAATTACTTAGAGATAGTTTTTTAACTCTCTCTTCGAAATTTTTAACTTTACCGGAAGCTTCAATCTTTCTACCATCCAAAATTCCCTTTATGCTACTTTTAATCTCTTGTAATTTTTCTTTTGATGTGAAATCTTCGTTTCCGTACAATTGAAAAATAAATCCCTCATCATTCTCGCTATCTCCAATTATATTTTCAAATCCGGAATCTATATTCAATATTTCACGAAGTTCTTTTCCTACATCCTGTTTATTTCCAAATGGAAGGATTTCCATTTTTACGGTAGAATTTGTTTGATGAATTTTGTCTAAAAAATCCTGTCTTTTTTTAGAAAGTAATTTTCGATGTTCTAGCAATTCATTTAGAATAGATTCGATTTCTTGACTCATTCGATCAAATTCTTTTTTAGTAGAATCTATTTTTTGAATTTTTGATTCCAAGTCCTGTTTGATTTGGAATAACTGTCCAAACTCTTCAGTTGCATTTATGGAATTCGAAGATAATTCGGTTAGTATGTCCTTGTACTTTTTTGAAGAACTTTCTAAGTCTATTTTCCATTTACTTTGTAACTTATCTTGAGACCATTTTTGAATTAAATCTTGCAATTTATTCACTTGTTCTTGAATGGTGGATTTTATTTTATCTATTTCGGAATTCGTTGTCTTTATAATTTGAAGCATTTCTTGATCGACAGAATCCGTGTCTTCAAACCACTCAGAAGATTCATCCAATAAATTCAAATCTTCAATAACTTGATTTAATCTCTCCGGAGTTTCAGAAATGCTATTTTCCCATGTTTCTAAATATCCTGCTTGTTTTTGTTTTTTTTGGTATCCTGATAGTACATCCTTATAGCCTTTTTCTTCAAGGATGAGAATTTTCTTTGAAACGTCGGACAATTCACCTCTCCAAGCGGATTCTTTTTCGATTGTTAGTTTCAATTCTCTTTGTTTATTTTTTAAAGAATAAAATCGATTTTCTAATTCCTCTTTTTTTTGAAGCCATTCTTTATATCCGATTTCTTTTTGTTCGGTAATCATATCCAAAAGATGTTTCGGTTTTTCGGCAAAGGAATAAATTTGCTTTTGACTATAAATACTGATTGGAAATCTATCTTTGATATTTCCTTCTTCTTTTATCCATTCCGTCCCGTTGAATGATTCGATTGCGTTGCCTTCCGTTCCAGAATCCCAAATCAATTTATATTGAGTATTATCTTTTTTATATATTACAACAAACCTTGAATTGTTTAAAAGAAGTCCGTTTTCCGTTCTATCTCTTGGAATGGTATTGTACTTTTCCAATTCCTTTCGGATAGAATCACTGAGTTTTTCTATTTCGTCTCTTCTTCTCATGGCAATTCTTGTAAATTCTATGAAAGATGACTTTCCTGTTCCTCGACCGCCAATGATCGTATTCATCCAAGGATTCAGTTTGAATTCAACGGTATTTACTCTACCAATGTATTTCGTTTTATCGATAGAGATAGATTGTATATAGTTAGAGCTATGAGCATTCGGATCGCTGGAAAAACTATCACATCGCTTTATCGAAGAGTTTTCATCATCGGAAAAACCTGAATCTAATAAAGCCAGTTTCAATCCATCCAAAGAAGGATTTCCCATTTTCACCCATGTGAAATTTTTTCCTGGGTATCTTTGATTTCCCGAACCCGAAGGATGATGAGAATCTGAACCAATTACATAAGAAAACTTCTTAGATACATTTGATAATTTATTTCCTACATAGTTGGGCGAGTTACTATCTTTTATATTTTGTAAGTTTACAACTTCTAGAGCATATAGATTTTCTAAATCTAAAATCTGTTTTAATTCAGTGCCAGAAACTTTTCTTAACAAGGACTTATCTGGATCGTCCGCATGAGCTGGAATGGCAATACCGCCGAATTCGTAAATGATCTTTATAACTTTTTCGATTGATTCCTCAGTAACCTGATCACTATCCCCAACTGTTCCTTTATATCTTACCGCTCCTAACAGTTGCTGTATATCGGATGTTTTTTTTTCCAGATCAAAAATGCCGAGTATATGAATCGCACCAGCACTTAATTCTACTCCTGGAAAAATATAAATCTCTTTATACTCTGAATGGTTTTCTTGTTTTAACTCTTCCTTCGCATTCTTTACTAAATCAATCCACTCACCAGAGTTATGGTCTGTAATGGCAACACAATCAATTCCCGCTTTCATAAAATTGATAAGCCATTCTTTGGGAGTTATTTTTTTCAGTTGTGCTTGCTCAGGTCCCTTACCACCATAATCTTTTGAAGCAGGAGTATGAGTATGAAAATCAAACTTCCACCATTTAGCACCTATCCAATCCTTTGCATTCATAGTATATCTCCTAATTCATAGTAAAATAAATAAAGCATCCCCATCACTCCACCCTCACATCCCCACTTAACAACCGAGGAAGAAGATAATCGCGAGTTTCCGTAAGAGATTGGATTTCAGAATTTGTAGAAATTATTTGATTTAAAATGGGAGTAAGCTTTTTATCTATACTTTGCAAAATTTCTTTTTTAGGAATAGCAATAAAGGCATCACTTAAATGGTGTCGTTGAATATGACCCATTGTAGTTGCCTTATCGGAAGCAATTCTTTGAAAGTCGGGTAAGAGAAATTTTAAAGTAAAATAATAAAGCCATTTAGGATAACTCTTAGAAGTAACTTTAAATAGATGTTGATTCAGCCCACCCTTTTTTCCAAACCACAGAATAACATCTAAACTTCCCGACCAAGAGAAAAGAACATCTCCTGAATTTACAATATACTTAGAATCAATATTTATAGATGCCTTATCTGATGAATCGGTAATACCTTGTCGCATTTCTCGAATTTTAATTACAGGAAGAAATTCATTTCCAATAGGTGGGAACTTTTGCATTGCAAGTCCATTTAAGAAATCTGCAACTTTATCTAGGGCTTCAACTCCCCACCCCTCCGGAATCATTCCCATTTCGGGATGCTCGATTAATTTTCCAAAGGGACATTCGGTTGCTTCTTCTTTTGCGCCAGGAGGAAGACCAAAGTTGACGAAATAATGACGATAAACCGCCATTGCCATTTCTTCTAACGTTTCATTCATCCGACGATTGAGTTCTATCTTGTCGTCTAAGTCACCGAGAACTTTTGCGATTTTCTTTTGGGTGGGGAGTGGTGGGAGGGGAATTTCGAAATTTCGAGCTGAACCGACATTAAAATGTTGTTGAACAGCTCCGACAAGGTGTGCCGCAATATGAATGTTACCAATAGAATTTATAAAATAAGATAAATATCTCGAATCTATTTTTTCTCCAGGTCTAACTATTACTAAATCAGAGCAATTAGCAATTTTCAAGCTTGAGGGAATAACGGCTGTTGCACCTGGTTTTCCTGTTCGAACAATTACTACATCGCCAGGAGATAATGCTGATTTCTTTATTTTATTATGAAATTCTTCAGAAATATATTTTAAGCCATCAAGTTTTAATTTATGTGGTTCAACATTTTGTGACCGAAGAAATGGTATTCCATTTTCTTTATATTCTAAAGCCATCTGACCAACAAAACCAACAGTTATAGCGTCCGCCACATCACCGAGTTTTACAGTTTTCCATTCAGTCATTTTTATACTACAACCTCAAGTGCTTCACGCAGCGCATTCAATCTTTCTGATTTGCCTTTAGCCTCAACTTCTGTTAGGAGAGTAGGAAGTTTTTTAGCTCCCTTCTCATTCATTAAGAATGCATGGAGATCATTTTTTGTTTCTGGAATTTTATGCTTCTTTAATAAGTCTTTAGATTTCGTGTCCTCTAAGACTTTTAGTAACCAACCTTCTAAATCAGGTTCGATTTTGATTACTTTATGGTTTCTGGTTTCATCTTTAAAAATTTCCACCGCATAAGAAGAATGAACTAACTTTAAAGATTCAAAATACTTTGGTGTAATTTTTCCTGAATCTTTGTCCGTGAGAGCTGTTAATTTTTTATTTGATTCTTTCTCTAGACGCTTTGCGATATTCCCAGAACCGAAATGATGGTCTACTTTGGAATAGCCACAATACTTCATTAGGGCTTCATCCCCATTACATTCAACTAAAATCATGCTTGCTCTGTATATTTTTTTAGATTCAGAAAAAAGCTTTCTTCCATTTCATAGATGTCAGAAAACTTTTCTTGTGGGAATGAGTATACTTTTGTTTGATAGTCTTCATAAGAGGTAATATAAATTCGCAAATCCTTTGGATCTGTTTTTTGTAATATGGAAGACAAGAAAGGAAAATTATGAGTAGCCACAAAGTATTGATTTGATGTATCGAGAGCTATTTTTTCTCCGAGATATTTATTATAAAAAGGAAACACTTGTGCTTCTGGCTCTTCTAAAAGCAGTGTAGAATTTTCCGTATGCATTGCCGTTACATAAAATATGATTCTTTGCAAACTATCCGAAAGACTCACAAACGGATACTCATACAAAACCCCATCTTGTTCTTTTAAAATTTTAATCGAATTTTCATTCGGATTTAATCCTAGTTTTAAATCATAATCAGAAAGAATTTCTGTAATGATTTTTTTTAAGCTACCTCGTGTTAGAATTATTTGTGGAAGATTATTTCCAAATGGTGCATTCAGTCTTTCCGTTGTTTTATCATTAAACTCTGAGGCTAATTTGAATTTGTAGTAGAAAATATTTTCAGAAAGATAATCATTAACAACTCCTATTAAGTCAGAATTGTTTAAAAAATAATTTAATTTAAAATTTTCATTTATATGACTCTTTACTTTTCCAAATCTAGCTTCAAAAACTTTTTGTGCCTTATCCCTATCTGATCCAAGAACACTTCTTTCAGGGAACTTTACAGGATGAAGTAAATTAGTGGATTCTACTTTTGTTTTTGGATCAAAATACTCTACTAAATAATCACCGTCCTTATA
>JAGOHK010000182.1 GCA_017996175.1 Leptospiraceae bacterium | reverse complement strand
AGGGGGAATGGATAAGGATATGAAAGAAACGTTTTGGATCAATGTTTTAGCGTATCATATTCTATTCTTGGTATTGTTTTTAGTAATCTATCGAAAAGATAAATTAGATGCAAAGTTAGTACAAATCCGTGAGGAAATGGAATGATTTGAAGATTACCACCGATGAACACCGAGGACACCGATAAAGAAGGATGGATGGTTTTCAATTTGTCATTCCCGAAATTTTCTGTCGGGAATCTCAACATCTTGAGACCCCCGATAGAAAATTTCGGGGGTGACATCGTGAATATTTTATCCGTGTCCATCGGTGGTAAAATCTTTTGAGGAGCGAAATGAAAGTAGCGTATAAGGGAAAAGTTAGAGATGTATATGATTTGGGGGAATATTTAATATTATCCTCAACAGATCGTATATCGGCATTTGATTTTGTTTTTAATGAACCAGTGCCGGACAAAGGAAAGATTTTAAATTCTATTTCCAATCTATGGTTTGATTTTTTTAAAGAAATTCCAAATCATATTGTAGAAACGGATTACACTAAGTTTCCGGGGGAATATAATTCTCGGGAAGAATTAAAAGAAAGATCTGTGCTCGTAAAAAAATGCAAACGAATTGATTATGAATGTGTCGTGCGTGGGTATCTTTCTGGCTCTGCATACAAAGAATTTAAAAACACAGGTCGTATTGCCGGTGTAGAAGTGGGACGAAAGTATTCGGAGTCGGAAAAGCTTTCTGAACCACTTTTTACCCCTGCTGTAAAAAATGATTCGGGTCATGATGAAAATATCAGCGAAGAAGAATTAAAAAATCGAATTGGTTTAGAATTATTTGAAGAGTTGAAAACTTACTCTCTTGAAATCTACACAAAAGCAAGAGACAAAGTAAAAAGACAAGGTCTTATATTGTGTGACACTAAATTTGAATTTGGATTTGATAATGGGAAAGTGATTTTAATTGATGAATTATTAACACCAGACTCTTCTCGGTATTGGGACATCAACACGTATTCGATTGGGACTTCTCCGCCCAGTTATGACAAACAAATTCTACGGAACTACTTGGAAAAAATTGAATGGAATAAAACCCCCCCAGTTCCTAAATTGCCAGATAGTATCATACAAGAACTTTTAACAAAATACAAAGAACTACAGGAAAAAATTACAACATGTTTATTGGAAAAGTAAATATCACATTAAAAGAATCCGTCCTCGATCCACAAGGAACAACAGTTAAAAAAGTATTACACGACATGGGTGAAGAAATGGTCACAGACTTACGAGTTGGAAAATACATCGAACTCAAATTAAACTCCAAAGATTTAAAAACCGCAAGAGAAGATGCAGATAGACTTTGCAAAAAACTTCTTGTCAATGGGGTTATTGAAACGTATTCGCTCGAGGTTAGCCCTGTATGAAAACAGCCGTTATCCGCTTTCCGGGTTCTAACTGTGACAGAGATATTGCTGATATTCTTTCCAAATATTATAACCACAAAGTATCTTACATTTGGCATAAGGATAGTTTTGAGAAGGATTATGATTTAGTTGTGATTCCAGGTGGATTTTCCTACGGTGATTATTTACGATGTGGCGCATTAGCGCGATTTTCCCCTGCGATGCTTTCTTTAAAAAATCATATTGATTCAGGAAGACTTGTGTTTGGAATTTGTAATGGATTTCAGATTTTAGTTGAATCTGGACTTTTGCCAGGAGCGTTAACTCGTAATAAGACGCTAAAACATATTTGTAAAAATGTAAATTTAAAAATCGGATCTAAAGGCAATGCACTTACTAAAAAAATTTCCGAGGACAAAATATTAGATATCCCCATCTCTCACGGAGAAGGTTCTTTTTTTGCAGAAGCGGATACTCTAAAAATGCTCTCTGATGAAAATAGAATTCTATTTCGCTATCATGGGGAAAATCCAAATGGCTCTGTAGATGATATTGCCGGAATTACGTCTAAGGATTTTAAAATTGCAGGTCTTATGCCGCACCCCGAAAGAGCCGTAGAAGAAATCTCTGGAAGTACAGACGGTAAAATTATTTTCGATTCTTTCTTTCAGTATGAATAAAAAAGATTACCACCGATAAACACCGAGAGCACCGATAAAAGATACGTGAATTCTAATAGTTTGGCTTTGGATCCATTTCATTTTTTATCGTTTTTTTATCGGTGTTAGCATTGAGCGATTGGTGGTAATCTTTCTAGAGTTATGATTAATATCATTAGAAATAGGATTTCTAACATTCTTTTTTTATTGCCTTTTTCCTCGGGAAAATAGACGAAAGTATAACAAGAGGGAAAGGTTTAATTTTTAATGCAAATCACATCAAAGATACAAAAAAAAGTCATCGTATTAATACTAGGCGGCGGGAAAGGAACTAGACTTCTACCACTTACAGAAAAACGCTCTAAGCCTGCTGTAAGTTTTGGCGGAAAATACAGGTTAGTTGACATTCCTATTTCGAATGCCCTGAATAGTGGTTTCGAACAAATTTTTGTTTTAACACAGTTTAATTCTTATTCTCTTAATAGGCATATTTCTAGAACTTATAATTTTCAATCTATCCATAAACAAGGATTTGTGGAAATCATTGCTGCAGAGCAGACGATTTCTTCTGTTAGATGGTTTGAGGGAACTGCGGATGCTGTTCGTAAAGTTCTACCTCACATGGAAGATTATAAATCGGATTATATCATTATCCTTTCCGGTGACCAACTTTACAATATGGATTTAAATCAATTTCTAATTACCCATCTTTCTGATCCAAGTAACCAGATGACGATTGCTGCCACACCTGTATCGGAGGATATTGTATCGGGACTTGGAATTTTAAGAAAGGACGAGGAAAATTGGACGACTGGATTTTATGAAAAACCCCAAGATATTTCCGAAGTAGAATCCTTTCGTTTACCGAACGGAACTTTTTTAGCTTCGATGGGAATTTATTTGTTTAATACGAATACTCTAAAAGAGTTGTTAGCCGACACAAGTCTCACTGATTTCGGAAAGGAAATTATTCCGGGAGCACTTAAAACTCATAAAGTAAAAACATTTCTCTATGACGGGTATTGGGAAGATATTGGAACTATTCGTGCTTTCTATGAGGCTAATCTTATGTTAACTGATGATTTTCCTAAATTCAATTTATATTTAGAGAATACACCATTTTATACCCGCGCACGATCCCTTCCACCGATCAAACTAAATAAGGCTAATGTACATAAGGCGCTTCTTTCTGAAGGGTGTATTATAAATGACTCTACCATTATACGCTCTGTTATCGGGGTTAGACAGGTCATTGATTCTGGAGCACATATAGAAAATTCTGTAGTGATGGGTGCTGACTCTTATGGTTCTTTTGATAAAAAAGGATTTGGTATTCCCGTTGGAATTGGAAAGAATTGCGAAATTCGAAATACGATTATAGATAAAGACTGTTATATTGGGAATGATGTTAAGCTAATTAATAAAGAAAATCATGAGAACTACGAAGATGAGTATGTAAAAATTGTAGACGGTATCATTGTAGTTCCGAGAAGATCTGCTATTCCGAATGGATATGAAATTTAAAACTTAATAATGCAAAATGAAATAAAAAATTTTCATTAAATTTTAAAAAAGGCAAGACAAAGAAAAAAAATCTGATTTACTTACTAGTTACTTTTCGCACTGGTAAGGGATTTGGTTTTTTTATGTTTATACAAAAAAAAATAATTACTTTTATTCTTTTCCTATTCTCAGTCTCTCTGTTCTCGCAGGTTTCTATAAATGAAAAGAAAATCTTTTTGGGAGAAATTCAACCCATTCATTCAGAAAAGAATTTGAAAATTGAAAGTGCATTAATTGAAAAATTAAAATTTAATCTAGAGCAAAACAAATTTAAAGTTCTTCTGGCGACAGACTCAACACTTTCGAGTAGAATTAATTCGACAAAGGAAAATGGAGGTTTGCTCCTAGTAGAAGGATTTTATCAGTCTGGAAATGAAAATAAAAACCTTAGTATTTATATTCAAATTTATAACCCTGAAAATGGATTTATGATCGATGCAAATAGTGTTGTAGATGAAAATCAAATTATTGAAGGAGTTGAGTTAGACCCTAAAGAATTAAAAGAAGCGGATGAAGTTATTATCAGAAAAATTACGAATCGAATTTTAACTAGTATAAGAACTAACGTTCATAAAAAAGAAAATAGAGACAATATCAATGAGCATGTTATCTCAAATAAATTATTCGAAAAAAATAAATTTCCGATTCAAGAAAGCAGTAAAGCAGATGCAGAGGCAACCGCAGACGTATTTAATCTCTTGCAAAATCAAGTAACAACTTCAGCCACAAAAATTGCAAAAAAAACAAGTGAAGCTCCCAATATAGTTTCGGTAATTTCTCATAAAGAAATTTTAAATTATGGTAGAGTGAGTATCAATGATATTCTTTACCAACTTCCTGGATTTTCTCCTTCACAGGATTATGATAGAAGAACAGTAAGTGCGCGCGGAGCCTTTGAAGGTTGGAATAATAATCATCTTTTGGTTCTCATGGATGGAATTCAATTTAATGATAGTCTCTATGGCACTGCGTACACTTGGGAAATCACACCACTTAATATGATTAAATCTCTCGAAGTAGTTCGAGGTCCCGGCTCTGCACTCTACGGTTCTAATGCGACTAACGGTGTTGTATCTATTAATACTTTTTCCGGCGAGGATCTAGGTGGAGGAATTAAAACTCGGATTAGAGGAGGTAATGCTGGAACTAGGATTTATGATATCATAACTGGCAATAAAGGAAAATTATTTTCCTATATCGCTAGTTATAATTCCTATCAGACAGATGGAAATAATTATAAAAGTTATGATGGTTCAAGTAGAGTAGATGCAGCATATCCTAATTATCTGCAAAAGTTTACTGTGAATGATGCAAGGGATAATAGCTATTTGTTTACAAAGCTAGAAGGAGAAGGGGCACTAAAAGGACTTTCTATTCAGTACCATAGGCAAAACTGGAATTATCAAACCGGGCATGGTTGGCTTTGGAGAGCCCCTGATATTAAAGAAGCAATGTCTGAATCTAGACAAATTCTTACAATGAAGTACACAAAGAATATAACGGAGAATCTAATTCAAGAATACGCAATTCGTTATCAAAATCGAACAATAGATTGGAATACACGTTATGCAGAAAATGGAGCGTATGAAGCATATTATCCGTCTGGAGTTACTGAATATTTAAAGACTGGAGCAAATGACGTTTTTGGAAGAGGGCAGCTAACATATATTTTCCCCAATGGTGGTACGATACTCGGTGGTGTGGAGGCGAATCGTTTTCTTTATTCTGGAGATAAAGAGCATTATAGCAATATCAATTTAAGTGATTCTGCGAATGCATTCCCACCTTATGAAGGTGGAGCAATTACAAAACAAAGACCATGGCTCGAATGGATTAAGAATAAACCAATTCTAAAAGCTGCTGCATTTGGGCAGATAACAACCGGTAAACTCTTGAATAGATCCCTAGAATTTACTTTTGGAATTCGTTACGATGAAACACAGGCAAAATTTAGGGGAATCGATCAACCCAATGCGGCTACTCTTGGTAATGCTTCTATTTCAGATACAGGAGCAGATGGAAATACGGTTACTTATAATATTCCACCTGAGCATCTCGGACCTCCATTCGTTCCAAATGAAAAAAGAACGTTTAGAAGAACAAGCCCGAGAATTGGTGCTGTGTATTTTGTTACGAGTAATTTGACTTTAAAACTGATGGCAGGCAAAGCATTTAGAGAACCATCCGTGACGGAGATGTTTGGCTATAATACTTTTTCACTTGCTTCTAATCCTAGAAAGCTGAAACCAGAAATTATATATACGTATGAGGCTGGGCTAGATTGGTTTATCAATAAATATATAAATTTTCGTACAAATATATTTAGAACTAGGTATGAAAATCAAATTGCCTATAGTGTGGCTAATAATAATTTAAGTACAAACTTATATACTCTAATTACGGGTGGAGTCGAATCAGAAATTTTGATTTCTTATAAAAATCTTTCCGGATTCACAAACTTTTCTTATAATAAAAGACTAAACGAGTTTATTCAAGACAATACAATTTCTATTAGTAAAAATCAAACTACTTGGGTTCCAACTCATACAGCTAATGCTGGTATTACTTGGACTGATACAAGGTTTGTGACAAGTCTTTCAGTTCAGAGGCAAGGTGCTGTATACCGCAGAAATAGTGATTTAGGGACAGTAGATCCACTTTTGGGAACTAATACTGATTTTCCTCCATACAATTATAATTATCCCGTTTATAGACCTAAAGTGGTTCCAGCATGGGTGAGTGTAAACTTTCGTTTTATTTATAAATGGAATGAAAGTTTAGAAATGGGCTTTAATGTAATGAATCTTTTAAACACTCACCAGACTTTATTAAAAAATAATAATTATCCATTTGACTATATTAGGGAAGGAAGGCGATTTTTATTTGATGTAACTGCTAGTTTTTAGCTTAGAATTACCCCAAAACAGAAAGCTAAATCGGAATTTACTTTTGACACCAGTTATAAAAAATAGAAGAATGACAAACCTATTTCTCCAAGTAAAAATAGTTGCTATTTTAGTTTTATTATGTTTTTCTCTCTCTATGTTTGGATCAGATTTAAAAGACGACGAAGATGTAATTATTTACCCCAGTTATTTATATTTAGAATCTAATCTTAAACAATACAAAGTACAAATACATATTCAGGTATTTAAGAAAAAAGATGGCTCGTTAAAAAGAAAATTTTTAATTGAATCTGTAAAAAACTATATCCAAGTAGAAGATTCTGCTGATTCGAAATTGCTAGAAGAAAGACTTAGATGGTTTTTAGTAGATAATAAACGAAATAAAAAAATTTCCGTAAGTATTTTAGGAGAAAATTATAAACTGAATGATACAGAGGCTAATGGTCATTCGACTACCGAAATTTA
>JAGOHK010000008.1:60344-91508 GCA_017996175.1 Leptospiraceae bacterium | reverse complement strand
ATTATCGAAGAGATTCCTGATGAGTTACTTGGTTCTACTCGTTCGGAACAGGAATACTAGGAAGATTTGCCACAGAGGCACTGAGACACAGAGGTGTGGGATAATAAGAGTTTACCACCGATTAAGACGATGAACACCGATGGGTTTATTGGATGTTTAACCACGAAGCGCACGAAGAACGCGAAGGATTTTTGTTGTGGTTAATAGGTGTCATTCCCGAAATTTTCTGTCGGGAATCTCTATAACGATAAAGCATAATTTGTCGTTGTGTTAAAAAGTTGGTCACTAGCATTAGCGAGTGATTTTCACTTCTATTACTTTAAGAAAAATTTAGGAATATAAAATCATTCTTTTCTATCAAGCAGTGAAAATTGTATCGAAGTCCCTCTATTTGATTAAGCGGCTAATAGAAATAGTCGAAGGTAAGAGGAGAATACGACTCTATTAAAATTTTTATTGCGATTAAAAAACCGTAGGTTAAATTTGGGCATAATCTCAGGTTAAAAAACATTATGATAAAAAATAAAATCCTAAACAAGGCTATTGATTGGGAACCAGATGAAAGTGATACTAAAGGCAATGATAAAAAAATATTCTTAGATTATGTAATCAAAAATTGTAATGGATACAAAAATGGAAAATCCATTCAAAGAATTTTGAAAGATATAGCTTTTAGTAAGAACTATACCAAAGAATCTTTTCAGCATAACATTATTGTTCCATTGCGAGAAGAAGAAGATTTTTTTATTGGCACTTCTAATAAGGGAATTTATTTTATTAGTAATGCTGATGATGCGAGAAAAACTTTAGAATTTTATACTACCCGAATTCGTTCAGAACAAAAACACTTACGAAACTTAAAAAAGTTGATAAAGAAAAATCATCTCTTCGATGATTTTAAATATGATGAAACAAAAAAGAATACTGTTAATGTGTATTTTGATGAGTCTGGAACACCGAGTTTAACGGATATAAAAGATAGTCCTTTTTTTATTGTAACGGCAATCATAATAGAATCACGAAAAGGAAAACCAATTTATGAATTGGATAAAAAGTTTCAATATATTAAAGGGCTAATAAATAAATCTAATGACTTTGAATTTAAGTCAGGAAAATTAAATACAAAAGAATATATTAAAGTATTACGCGAATTATCTGCCGTTGATTATGAATACTATAGCGTATGCTTTGTTAAGGAAAAATTATACAGTAACGGCTTTAAGTTTCCAAAGAGTTTTTATAAATATGCTTTTAGCTATTTAATAAAGAATTTAATGGATTATTTGGGAGGACAAGTAAATCTATATTTTGATCAATATTCAAACAAGAACTCAGAGTTTGAAAAAGAATTTTTAAATTATATTCAAAAACATAATCTAGAGTATCCGTTCAAAAAGATAGAAAATGCTGATATGTTTAATAGCGAGAATGAACCATTTATTCAGCTAGCAGATTTAATTTCTGGAGTGATAAAATATAAATTAAAAAAGAAATCAAATTTAATGAGTTATATTGACGAAAAGCAGATTGGATTAAAAGTATTTCCAGAGGAAAGCGAAATTGATTTATAAAAACTATCGGTATTCATCCGTGGCAATCTTTTCTATCCCCCAAAACTCCTTGACTAACCTTATGTCCCTAAAACAATGTAGCCATGTCCCAGAAACCAAATGAACCAATTGCGATAGAGTCCGAGAGCCCTTTGGCTTACTCGGAGAAACTATCCAATTACTACGCAGGGACAAATCTTTCCAAGAGAAAAGTTTTAGGGCAATACTTTACACAAAGTGTAATCGCAGACTTTATGAGTAAGCGAATTGATACAAAGAAAAAGAGAATTCGATTGTTAGATCCGGGAATGGGAACGGGAGTTTTGGCAATTGCGGCAAGTATGCGATTAGCCGGGCTTGGGGTAGAGGCAATTGAGCTAGTTGGGTATGAAATAGATTCGCAGATTATTTCTCTAACAAAAAAAGCTTTAGAACATTTAGCATCTTATTTAAAAGAAAAAAATATTCAGTTTAGTTATGAAATTCATAATTCGGATTTCATTTTGGAGAATTCTGAAACTTTAAATAATTCTTTCGAAGAATCGTTGATTTCCTTTTCAACAAAGAAAATGGGATTTGACTTAATTATTGCGAACCCTCCTTATTTTAAAATACCAAAAGCGGATAATCGTGCGAAACTTTCGGAGTCAGTCATTCATGGGCAACCAAATATTTATTCTTTATTTATGGCACTTTCAGCTGCCTCTTTAAATCTAAATGGGGAAATGATTTTTATTGTGCCTAGAAGTTTTACTTCTGGATTTTATTTTAGAAAATTTAGAGAAAACTTTTTGAAATTAGTCACACCTACCTATTTTCATATCTTTGATTCTCGAAAGCTTGCTTTTAAGAAAGAAGAAGTGTTGCAAGAAAATATAATTCTGAAAGCAGTTAGAAAAAATATAAATGAAAAATCATTGGTAACAATTTCTACCTCAAACGGCTTAGATGACTTAGAACAATCTCTGGAAATAAATTCTACTTTGAGCGATATAATAGATTTATCCTCTCATCATAAAATGATTTATCTTCCTAAATCTAAAAAAGAGAAAATGATTATGACTGTCGTCAATTCATGGAAAGGGAATCTAGAAAAATATGGATTACAGGTCTCCACGGGTCCGGTCGTCCCTTTTAGAGCAACTGAGTTTATTCAAAATAACCCCTCTCATTCTATTGTACCCCTTTTACTTTTAAATCATGTCAGACAAATGGAAATTGAATGGCCTTTAAATATTAACAAAGGACAATACATTAATGATTGTGAACACACAAAGCAATTATTATTGGATAATAAAAACTATGTACTACTTAGACGCTTTAGCGCGAAGGAAGAAGACAAACGATTAGTAGCCGCTCCTTTACAAACCAATCAGTTCGCCTATTCAAAAATTGGAATTGAAAACCATTTGAATTATATCTATAGACCAAAAGGTGACTTGTCTCTAGAAGAGTTATACGGGGTTTCTTATCTTTTAAATTCTCCTTTGATTGATTCTTATTTTAGAATATTTAGCGGCAACACACAAGTTAGCGCTACTGAATTACGTCTTCTCCCTCTGCCTGACTTAGAAATAATAAAATACATTGGCGACAATATAATGCAAGGATTCACTGATGGAAAATTTAAAAATGATTTAATTATTGATATAGACTTTTTTGAACTTCATAAAGGATTAAAAGTAGTCAATGGATAAAATAAAAGAAGCGCAGAATATTTTAGAATCCTTAGGTCTTCCGAGTTCTCAGCAAAACGAAATGTCCGCTCTGACTCTATTAGCGTTATGCGGTATAACGAAAACGACACCTTGGAAAAAAGCTTCTAGAACTAGTATGAGTGTTACGAAAGGAATAATGGATTTCTTTTCATTGAATTATGACAAAAATTATAAAGCTAATACAAGAGAATCTATTAGAAGGCAAGTATTGCATCAATTTGTTCAAGCAAGCATTGCTGATTACAATCCGGATAATCCTAATTTACCTACAAATAGCCCTAAAGCTCATTATGCAATTTCAGAAGTAGCTTTAAAAGCAATTCGTTCTTATGGAACAGATGCGTGGAAAAAAGAAGTAAAGAAATTTATTAGCCTAAAAGGTGCATTACTCGATACCTATGAAAGAAGAAAGTCAATCAATATGGTTCCTGTTCAATTACTAGATGGAAAAATTGTAAATCTTTCACCCGGCAAACACAATATTGTGCAAGCCGCTATTGTAGAAAAGTTTGGCTCTAAATTTGTTCCGGGCGGAATTCTTTTATATTTGGGTGATACTGCAAAGAAAAATCTAGTCATCGAAAAAGAAAAGTTAGAATCCATGAATATTTCCATTAACGATCATGATAAACTACCTGATGTAATTTTATATGATTCTGTAAAAGATAAATTATTCCTAATCGAAGCAGTTACTTCCCACGGACCAATGACTCCTAAGCGGGTAAATGAACTTATCCCAATCTTCAAAAATTGTAAATCTACAAAAATTTATGTTTCTGCATTTCCCGATTTTTCTGAATTTAAAAAACATATGAGCAGTATTTCTTGGGATACTGAAATATGGATTATGGAACATCCAGATCACATGATTCATTTCAATGGAGATAAGTTTTTACATTAACCCCCATGACCAAACAATGCACTCACTGCGGAAAAGAAAACGATGCTTCGAATCAACTTTGTTCGAACTGCGGCAATCCGAAGTTTGCCCGTACGAAGAAAAAATTTTTCGCAGACCTACCCTCCTGGGCATATTTAATTTTATTTATTGCGACTATCGTTAGTGTAATTGGTGGTTTCATCTTATTTACCGTTGCGATCTCTTCGATTGAAGGGTTTGCAAGTATTCTATTTCTAATGGCAGGGTATTTTGTGTTTATTCGATATTATACCCCGATGGATGAGCATCCTGTTTACAAAGCAATGGCGATAGGTTTTTTTGCGATAATGGGGATGGCTCTCGATCAGAGCGGAAATTATATTTATAATTTGCCTTTTCAATCTATATTTTGTGATTCAAATGAAAGACTTCATCGGGATATAAGGGTAACACACCGTAAACCCGGAAGTACTGAATTTACCCAAGACTTTCAATGTTATAATGACGGAGCCGAAAAGCCAGAGCGAGGCAGGCAAATCAGCCTTTTCAGAATTCTGGGGATTCGATTTCTAGAATATGTGGGGATTGGGTATCTACTCATCTGGATTGGAAAAATAAGAAAGAAAATATATAACAAACGCCATAAGTAATTGCCCCCTTCGGATATTATTTGGAAATAATTGATAGTATCCACATTTAAGAAAGGAATGCTTGACAAGTTCTAAGACATAAATTATTAATTGATCATGACTTACTTTTTATTTTTAATACCTCTATTTATCGTCATCGGAATTCGCATATCGCAAGAATACCAGAGATCAGTTGTGTTTCGTCTGGGTCGTTTCAATTCAGTCCGAGGTCCGGGGTTATATTGGATTATCCCCTTTATTGAATGGCAGAGAAAAGTAGATATTCGCACTCTTACTGTTGACATTGAAAAACAGGAAACAATTACAAAAGATAGCGTCACAATAAAAGTAAACGCTGTTCTTTGGTATAAGATCATTGATCCTGCGAAAGCGATTTTAAATGTATTTAATTTTGAATATGCAGTCTACCAAGTATCTCTCACTGCCCTTCGTAATATCATTGGAAAGAATGATCTAGATGAAGTTTTAAAAGAGCGAAACAAAATTAATTCTGATTTAAAAGAAATCGTCGATGAGATTACTGCTTCCTGGGGAATTAAAGTAGAGCTTGTAGAAATGAAAGATGTTGAGATTCCAACTTCTATGCAACGAGCAATGGCTAGAGAAGCAGAAGCTTCCAGAGAGAAAAAAGCGCGAATCATAAAAGCTGAAGCAGAATTAGATGCCTCTAAAAAATTATCCAGTGCCGCAAAAGAAATCTCAGAAAATCCAATTGCACTTGAATTACGAAGAATGCAAATGTTATCAGAAATTGGTGCCGAAAATAATACTACTACCATTGTATTAATGCCATCCGAGTTTACAAATCTAGCGAAAGCGTTTACTGATAATTTGCCGAAGCAGGTAAAAAAATAATTACTTCATTCCAAACACTAGGCTCCAATTTCTAAACTAACTTAATTATTTTCGTTTGACTATATTTTACAGGAACAAAAGTCTTTCCATTATGGCTCAAATACACGCAATTTCTATTCTACTCTTACTCTTCTGTATTTCTTGCAATGATAAATATATTAAATACAATCCGAGTACGCCTGTTGAAATAGGAAGTATAAAAGAAAAAAGTCCAACCTTAGTTTATTCCTATACTGTAAACAAAGAAACAATTCTTTTATCAAAAGATGAAGCGGGTGTAAAAACTTACTACAAACTTTCGACAGAAGAAACAGCGCCCTTTTTAGAAGCATTTAAAAATACAATCAACCAAAGCTTAAACCTCCCAGTTTTATCAGAGCCTGTTTTACAAAAGACAAAAATCTATTCAAACTTGGATCCAATAGAAGATGAGACAGTCTTAAAAATCTGGAATTCCCCTTTGTATATGAAAGAAAAACAAATCCATCTTATCCCCGAAATTTTACAACAGGCGGGTGCTGAGCAATTACTCCTTGCTAAGATTGATTATAGTTTAACAGAGAAAAAACCACCGGAAGACAAATCAGTATTAAACGCTAGTTTAGAAATTTTAATCTTTGATAAAAGAGGCAAATTAATCTTTGCCAGTCAGAAAAAGAAATCAATCCTAACCTATCTTCCAGACGATGACATTTCAGTTGCAAATTTTATGGGCGATGTTCTATCTGCCACTTTCAAAGGCAAAGTAAATGTTAAAGTAAATAAACATTGTCGCCCACAACTCTATGATATGATTAAAGAACTCTGGTCTGAAATGGGCAAAGATATTAAAAAGAAAATAAACTAATATTATTAAATTGACGAGTAATAACAGGAAAATCAAAGTAGTAAAGTTCTATTAAAATTCCGAGAAAGAGAGCATTTTTATGTTTAGGAAAACCATATTACTATTAGCCGCTACAATTTTATCAACAATTTCCCTTTTTTCCTTTCCAGAGAAAGAGTCTTACATTTTTCAAAAAATTAGTTCCTCGGATGGATTATCGCATAATATAGTAAGTGCAATAGCAAAAGATAAAAAAGGATTTCTATGGATAGGCACCTACAGTGGTTTAAATAGATATGATGGAAAAGAATTTAGACAATGGAATATGCGCGATGGCTTAGTATTTGATGCGATTCGTTCATTAGAAATTGACAAGGATAATGCTATTTGGGTTGGAACTGAATTAGGTGTAAGCAGATTCAGAGATGAGAAATTTACCAATTATGAAAATAAAAATTATCCCAATCTAGCGGGTAATGACATACGGGCAATTAAACAGGGTATTTCGGGTGAAATTTATTTTGGAACTACAAATGGTCTATCTTATTTTGAAGCGGATAATTTCCATTTAGTGGAAGAAATGAAAAATTTATCAGTTACCTCGATCTACAATGACCCTCAAAATAATTTATGGGTTGGAACTAAGAAAAATGGTATTTATATTTTAAAAGACCATAAAGTAATTTTTCGTTCAAAAGAAAAAGACGAAGTTTTTGCAATCGAATACGACCAATTTTCCAACAAGATAATTGTATCCTATAGAGATATAGGTCTACGCGAATACGATATAGAAACTTTCGAAACTAAAATTATGGATTATCTACAAAATATAAAATTAGAGTCGATAGACCAGAAGAATTTTTTTGTATGTAAGAGTAATAAAAATCGAAGACTCTATTTATTTTCCCAAACACGTGGCTCGTATTTTTTTGACAAAAATCATTATCAAAAATATGAAACAGAAAACATCAATAGCTGTTTTATAGATGAAGAGGGTAATATCTGGTTAGGCACTTATGGATTAGGTTTAATTAAGTACTATCTCCGAAAAGCAACTGATTATAATGCGGCGGATGGATTAAAGGATCCAAGTGTTCGCTCTATCTTAAAAGATTCAGAGAATAGATTATGGCTCGGAACACAAAATAATATTACACTCTATCAAAATCAAAAAATCCAATATTTTACAAAAATTAAAAACAAATCTATCAATCGAGTTCGAGCAATTTTCGAAGATAGCAACAAAAGAATCTGGATTGGAACTGGAGATCAACTACTCTACTTCGAAAAAAATAAAATGCATAGTTTCGAATTCAAAAAAATAAATAAGGTAAATGTTTATGCAATAACCGAATACAAAAAGAAAATATTCGTTCTAATGAATGATAATGTTGCCATTAGCCTCGAACCGGGAACTTTTGAAGAAAAATTATTCGAAATACCAAAAGACCTCATAAGCGGAATTATCTACAGAATTTCAACAGATCAAACTAATCTCAATCTTTATCTACAAAGTTCAGATTTAATTTTAAAATACAATGAAGTAAAACCTGCACCGGAAAGATTTTCAGTGTTTCTGAAAAGAGATGATTATGACCTACGCAAAATTCAAAATTTTTTGCCTATCGCGGAAAATCATTTTATTCTAGCAGATGATCGAGTTGTGATTCAAAATGACGATGTTAAAACAGTTTTGACGATGGAACACGGACTACCGTCTAGACAAATTGTAAGCCTTGCGATTCAAAACAATAACGCACTTTGGATTGGAACTAGCAAGGGAGTTGCCAGATACTATAACCAGGAAATAACAACGTTCGATAAAAATGAAGGACTCGCTGGAGATTTTTCTCACTATAACTCGATGGAAGTGGATGAAAATGCAGTGTACATTGGCTCTAGTGAAGGTCTATCGATTATCAATTTTGATAAACTTTATAAAAACGAAATTAAACCTCCGGTATATTTTACCAAACTCACTACAAATAAAAAAAATATTATTAGTGATTTTGCTAATATTGAATTTGATTATGATGAGAATAGCATTCAGTTAAATGCGGCTACTTTGAGTTTCCTCAACCCGGAGAGAACAAAGTATAAATTCATTTTAGATAAAGAAGTTTCAGATAAAATTTCCTTTCAGGATATAAATCAATACACCTATTATAATTTAAAACCTGGAGATTATACATTTCATGTTTACGGATTAAACGATGATGGAGTGCAAAGTAAAAATTCAGATCAAATCAAAATAAAAATCCGCCCAGCAATTTGGAATACTTGGTGGTTTAGATTACTCGCATTTCTTTCTATCGCAGGAATTTCTTATAGTTTTTATTCCTACCGAGTCTATCGAATTAAACAAGAAAATATTAAACTAGAAAACTTAGTAAAATTAAGAACGAAAGAACTTCACGACGAAAAAGAAGTTTCTGAGAACTTACTTTTAAATATCCTACCAAAAGATATAGCAGACAGACTAAAGAGCGGCGAATCGAAAATAGCCGATTCTTTTAACGAAGTCACGATTTTATTTGCTGATATAGTTGGATTTACAAAACTTTCTCAAACTGTAACGCCCGCTGAACTTGTTTCTAAATTGAATGATTTATTTAGTAGATTTGATAAAATTTCTATGGAATTAAAAGTGGAAAAAATAAAAACGATAGGCGATTGCTATATGGCTGTTGCTGGTTTGCCGCAAATTCAACCTAATCATGCAGAATTAATCATTGCGTTCGCGACACGGATGCAGGAGGAAATTCAAGATTTTAATAAATTACAAAATTCAAACCTTTCCATGAGAATTGGCATTAATACAGGCGAAGTTGTGGCAGGTGTGATTGGAGAACATAAATTTATTTATGACCTTTGGGGAGATGCTGTAAATACCGCAAGTAGAATGGAATCAAGTGGATTACCTGGAAAAATTCAAGTTACAGAATCTACCTATAAAAAATTAAAAAATAAATTCAAATTTGAATCCAGGGGAGAAATAGAAGTTAAAGGAAAAGGAAATATGAAAGTATATATTCTTAAAACCAAATAAACATCAAGTCAGAAAGTTTAATCATAGTCTATATAACAAAAAATGGAGCTTGGGAGCGACTTGTGCTGAGCGGAGTCGAAGTATTAGCCCCACGTCGCCGACAGGCACAATCCTTATCTACCCAGATTTCTAATTGAGCGGAGCGAGATTAGAAATCTGGGTAATAAATTCCAGATAGTGTTTTGCAGTCTCTTCTGGTTGTTCTATCATTGGAGTGTGTCCGCATTTTTCGATGATTACTACTTTATTATTTTTGATTGCTTTTTTAAAAACTTCTACTGAAGATACATCAATTATATTATCTGTGTCTCCCCAGAGAATTAAAGTTTTGGCTTTTATTTTTGACAACTTGGGTTCGAGTAAATTTCCATCTTTTACAATATCAGAAAAAACTTTTTCGTTAAACTTCTTGTTAGCCGCTGATTTTTTCATTACTTCTGATTTAAAAAATCCAGGTATATAAGGGGGATTTACAAAAGAAAATTTCATAAGACTATCAAATTCTTCTTCGTTATTTACAATCAGTGGATTTACTCCCTGCGCTAATTTTTCGGACAGTTTACTTGGATTGGGACTCTTGACCCCAGCTGCATTAAAAAGACCGAGACTCAAAACTTCTTCTGGATATTCTATCGCGTAAAGACCAGCAATATTTCCACCCATTGAATTTCCAACTATATGGTATTTCTTTAGCCCTAATTTACTAGCGAATGTATGAAGACGCTTTGCTTGCGACAAAGTTCCATAATCCTCATCTTCCTTTTTCGTGCTTTCTCCCGCTGGTGGCGAGTCGGGTGCGATTACTCTGTATTTGCCTGTCAAGTATCGTGCAAATCTTGTCCAATGCTCTTTGTCGCCTGCAAACCCGTGAAAAAGTAAAATTGTTTCCCCTTCTCCACCTTCTAAATACACAATATCGTGGTTGTCCACTTGGAGGCTTTTCTTTGTTAGGTTTGATTTATTTCTTTCGTAACTTACAAATGTATTTACAAGTGTCGAAGCGCAGGAAGTGGAAAAGAAAAGTGTTAGAATAATTACAAAATGTCTCATTAATCTAATTCATTTCCCTGCGTATCAATTACATCTGTAAATCCGAAGAGCTTCGTATCTTTCAGTCTATCGACATAAAGAACCCCATCCAAATGATCACACTCATGTTGGTAAACGATTGCTTTATAGCCTTCTACTATTTCGGAGTGATGGTTCCATTTTTCGTCGTACCATTCTAATTTGATTTTGTTTGGTCTCTCAACGAGTCCGCGCATTCCGGGAACGGAAAGACAACCTTCCCAGAAACCAGCTCCTACGGGTGCAAGCGGGGTGATAACTGGATTGATTAATATAGCATCTTGTATATTCGGTGTACCGGGGTATCTTTCAGAATCTTCCACTCCAACAACGACTAAACGCTTTAGAATTCCAATTTGCGGAGCAGCTAATCCTACTCCATTTTCAAATTTCATTGTATCAAACATATCTTTGATGAGTTTTTTAAATTCTTTGGTTCTGGTTTCGTCTTCTGTGACTTCCTGACTAATTTTTCGAAGTAAAGGATCACCTAGTTTAAGCACTTTTCTTGCAGCCATTTACATTCCCCAATATATAATAATATCCATTCTCAAAATCTAAATGAAAAATTCAAGCAAGCAAAAAAAACATTGACATACAACAAGTAACCAGTACAAACTATGTAGGCGGAATTTGAGATGGAGACGAGGGGGATCGAACCCCTGACCCCTTGCATGCCATGCAAGTGCTCTCCCAGCTGAGCTACGCCCCCTTGGTTAGTATGATGTTTTAGACTATATGCCAAGTGTCAATTTAAGTTTTTTATTAAAAGGTGATTTTTATGGAAACGATAGAAAGTCTACAAAAGAAAGTAAGTGCCCAAAGCGATATTATTAAAGGTTATGAGAAGGTCTTAAAGCTAAATGAAAAAGAACTCTCAAACGCCGATCAGATTATAAAAATGTATGAATCTATTATAGATTATTCTTCCATGGAAATGAAAAATGCACAACAAACCATGCAAGCCTCTGATATTGTCTCCAATATTTCTAGAGATGAGCTCATGAGCGCACTCGATAAAATTAAAGAATTGGAACAAGCCAATAGAAAGCTCAGAGAAGAGACTCTTAAACTCAATTTTTCGTAAACAATTTGTCACAAGAACCTTTAATAACACTCCTCCATAAGAATATTGGGGGAACTGCTTCTATTAAAGAAAACGATAATCTCACACAGGTTTTTGTTTTAATTTTAAAAGAAGCCATCAAGAATGTAGGTGCAAAGGCTGGTTTTTTATTCTTTCTAGATGAGAAAAGAGAATTAAAAAGTTTTGGCGCAGTCACAGCGAACACTCAATCCAAGTTACTTGCAGATTATTCTTTTAGAGAAAAACGAAATCTTAGAATCAAAAAAGATTCTCCTCTTCCTGGATCTAGTAAAAAGGCTGATCAATCTTATATTTCTTGTTATCTAGGAGATGATGTTACTTCTATCGGGGTTTTTTTATTAGAAGGCATTAACCACTTTGAAAATTTTTCTACCAATGACTTTGAGCTAATCTCTGTTTACTCCAAAACCCTAAGTCAACTTTTAAAGGATTCTCTCGTTCTCCCCGAAAAAGGAGAAATCTTCTTACATTTTACTACAGCCATTCAGCTTCTTTTAAATTCTACGAATAATCTCCAAAAAAATACTCGCCTTGAATTTTTGCTCAAAGAAGTAATTCGTGTGTCTGGATTAATCAACTCGTCAAGGCATCTTACTAATCTTTTAAAAGATGTCATGGAATCTGTAAAAAGTGTATTTAGAACCGAGTCTTGTTCTATTTTACTAGTTGATAAAGTGAGAAACGAACTCTACTTTCATATTGTTGCCGGAGAAAAAGAAGAAGAACTCCAAAAGATTCGTGTTCCAATGGGAAAAGGAATTGCGGGGACAGTCGCTGTTACCCGCGTACCCATGATTATCAACGACGCGCAAAATGATGAACGTGTTTACAAAGTTGTGGATAAGGCATCAGCGTTTACGACTCGTAATATATTAGCCGCTCCACTCATTGCGGATGATGAAGTCATCGGTGTAATGGAAGGCATTAATACTATTGATAGAAATAATTTTAACGATAGTGATATTGAATTATTTTTAAGTTTTTCGGATGCTGCTGCCGTTGCGATTCAGAAGACAAGACTTTTAGATAACCTAGAAAAAACAAACCGAGAACTGGAAAAAAAAGTAAGTGAGTTAGGAAGTCTTTTTGATTTAGGAAAAGCTGTCCTTGAATCAAAAGACGAAGCAGATTTAATCCGAAAGTCAATTCGAATTATTGTGCGCGAAATGGATGCGAAACGAGCAGCAATTCTTATCATTGATCCCAATAAACAAAAACTGAATCTCTGGTCATTTATTGATGGAGTAGAAGATAAGTCACAAGAAAATTTTATTCGCGATTCCATTATTGTTCTAGCCATGATTGAAAATAGAATCCTAATAAAAGATGCTTTTATTAGCCAAGAAGATAGCGATATTTTAGATAGAAAATTTCTAAAGGATTCCTTTATTTTACTTCCACTTGTGGGTAATAACCAGAAACCGTTCGGCGCAATTTGTATTTCCGAAAGAATTGACAATACCTACTTTAAAGAAAATGACCTCCGTCTGTTGCAAACAATTTCTTCTCAGTTTATAAAAGGATATGAAAATATTAAACTCAATGCCGATATGATTGCCAAAAAAGCAATGCAGAAGGAAATTGAGATTACCCGCAATATTCAAAATAATATTTTACCATCCAAAATTCCGTCTGGATCTAATTTTCAATTAGGTGTAAAATCCGTTCCCGCAAAAGATGTGTCCGGAGATTTTTACGATTTTTATAAATACGAAGATGGACAATTTTCTTTTTTAATTGCAGACGTTTCTGGAAAAAGTTTGCCTGCTGCGATTTTTATGGCGATGAGTTCTTCTGTTATGCGGACACTCAGCCGTAACCACGAAATGAATCCTGCTGATTTACTTAAAGCAGCCAATTCTCTTATTTATGAAGATTCTCAATCGGGAATGTTCGTAACTTTATTTTTTATTCATTACAATCCTTCTATCATGGAAATAGAATTTGCCTCCGCAGGTCATAATGACCAAATCTGGATTAAAGCAGATGAAACCTATGAGTTTATAAAAGGAACCGGTGCACCACTCGGCGTTATCCCCACTGGAAAATATGTAGGTGGAAAAATTCATCCTAAATCCGGGGACATGGTAGTTCTTTACACTGACGG
This sequence comes from Leptospiraceae bacterium, assembly GCA_017996175.1. Lineage (GTDB taxonomy): Bacteria > Spirochaetota > Leptospiria > Leptospirales > Leptospiraceae > UBA2033. The sequence continues at coordinate 77,697 of JAGOHK010000008.1, read as the reverse complement.
TGCAATTGAAGAAAAAGACAAAGATGATAATGAATTTGGTTTAGAAAGATTTGTGCAAGAAATCATCAAACGAAAAGAAAAAAGTCCACAGGAAATCATTGAAGAAGTTTACAAAGAAATTGTAGACTACTCTGAATCTACCGAACGGTTTGATGACTTCACTGTTTTAATTCTAAAGTTCAACGATGACTTTCAATTTAGAAAAACATTTCCAGCGACTAACGCTGCTATTCCTAAGTTTCGGGATTTTCTATTTGATACAATTAAAATTAGAAATCTACAAGAATACTTATGCGATGACATTTTACTCTGCTATGATGAGGCAGCGACTAACGTTGTAATGCATTCTTATAAGGACACCAAACTTCCCAACCCTACTTTCGATTGTGCCATTAAGTTTACAGAAGATACCATCATCATCATGATCCAAGACCGTGGAAAATTCTTCGACAGAACAAAAGTCCCCGCTCCCTCTATTGAAGCTAACCTCAAAGGAGAACGCCGTGGTGGATTCGGTGTTTACCTCGTTGAAAAGTTAATGGATAAGGTTAGTTATTCGCACGAAGATGGTGTGAATACTATTATTATTGAGAAGAAGATTAATTAACTTCGCAAAAAATCTTCCGAATCCCCGCCAACCCCTTTAAAATATACTTGCATAAAAAAGGAATCTTGTCATCATACCAATATACCATATAGGGTATAGTATATTTTAAACGAGGTCGACCAATGATTCCAATTTCAACAATCTTACCGGTTTTAGCAGGCGCTGGACTAGGATTTCTCTGGCATAAATTAGTGGGGTGCAGAACTGGAGCCTGTCCAATCACTGCAAATCCGTACATCAGCACAATTTACGGAGCTTTCATCGGCTTCCTAATGGGAGTTAAGATATGAATAAAGAGATGCCCTCCTCCTTCTTCGATTTGATTGCCACCCACGACAAGCCAATCCTTGTTGACTTTTGGGCAGACTGGTGTGCGCCCTGCAAAATGCTCTCTCCCATAATTGCTGAATTAGCTTCAATCTGGAAAGGAAAAGTTACTGTCATTAAAATTAATACAGAGGAAAAGCCAGAAATCGCAAGGCATTTTGCAATTAATAGCATTCCGACAATCATTCTTTTCAAAAATGGGAAAGAAGTGAAACGAATCTCAGGTGCTATGCCCTTGGCACAATTGCAAAGAACTTTCGAAAGTTTTATCTGATAGGTCGATCAGAATTTGACAAAAGCTAAAGCTACCTATAGTTATTTTCAAAAATTTTGTCAATAAATTTCCGATAAGTATAAAAAGAGACTAAAAAAAGCTTGCAACTAGGGTATTTTCATGGTCATATCCTACTCCGATTCCGTATAAAATGGATTTATAGAAAACCCATATCGGAAATTATGGTAGGAGAGAGTTCTAAGGAGCTCTTTTTAGATTGTCTAACTCTTAAAAGTTAGAAGGAAGGCGTATTTGAACAAGATATTTCAAAAATTTGGAAGTAATGTAAAGCTAATCTTACTTGTTACGTTCTGGGTATTTCTATCGGGAGTCCTATTTTTTATAGGCTATAGCCTCATGGATAGCTCGGCTGCATCTGGACAAGAAAACCAAGATGACAAAGTAACTATTACAAAAAAGAAAGAGTCCGTAACAACTAAAAAAGAAGAAACTAAGGAGTCAGAAAACTCCACAGGATTTCTGGATACTATCGTTGGAATTTTTAAGCTAAAAGAAACTCCTACTCCGGTTGATAATGCACCTAAAGCGCCGGAAAAAATTCTTCCTGAAATCGTCCGAGAAATTGATAAAGCTGAATTTCGCTCTTCTACTTGGTTCTCCGACTATGAGGCAATGAAAAAAAATGTAATCTATTACAATGAAATTCACCCTTTTATCTACCTCATGAAAGGTGGGTTAACCAATACTGGGGAACTGGGATCTTCTTGGAGTAAAACATCCCGTCATGCAAGAGTTGCCGAACTTCGCTCTTTAAATCCAAGTGTAAAAATTATTCCAACTATCTTTCGTTGGGAAAATCCAAAAGAAAAAATTTCTGAGAATATCGGAATGAATGGCAGAAGTGACATTCGGGATCTACATATCAAAAATATCATCGAAGAAGTGGAAACTTATGGGTATGATGGAATTGATATCGACTACGAAGGAATGACCTGCAATAAAAAGGAAAAGTTTGAAGAATTCATAGTGCTACTTTCCAAAGAAATGAAAGCGCGTAATAAGATATTATCTGTTGCCGTTCATCCTAAAACTGCTTCTATGAAAACAAAAGAATCGAAGTGTAAGGGTTTAACAAAACCTATCGTTCAGGATTTTGCTGAAAATTGGCGTGGACCTATGACTCATGACTATGAGTTCCTTGCAAAACACGTTGACCGAATCAAAATCATGGCTTACGAACTACACCCACGTAAGTACCATAATCCTGGACCCGGTCCTCAAGCGCCTAACGTTTGGTTAAAGGAAATTATCGAATATGCGCTTGCAAGAATTCCGCCAGAAAAATTGTATATGGCAATTCCTACCTATGGATATGACTGGGCATTAAACTGTAAAGCAAAAGCGAAAGCGGTTTACTATGATACCGCACTCAAAATAAAAGCATCCAATTCAATTCACTATCAACCAACAGATATTCGTAAAATATTTGCCGAGAATAGCCGTTCAAAGAGTTGGAAGAATTTATCTAAGTTCATGTACATTCATGAAAATAAAGTCTATGAAGATCCAAGTCTCTGGTATCATTCCGGTGGATGTGATAGAGTTGCTTTTTATATGAACAGAAAAGCATTTGAAGATAAAATGACTTTACTTAGAAAATACAAAATTGGTGGATTTTCGTTTTGGCAATTATTATCTGACAATGATCCTGCTATTAACGATTATCTAAGTTTACTTGTTTCCAATAAACTTCCACCTGTGGAAAAAATCATTTTTTCCCCAAAAGAAAAAATAGACGAGGAAAATAAAGATTTACCTCAAGATAAAAAAGAAACAAATGCTAAAAAGACAAATAAAGTATCTGATAAAGCTACAATGATTGTACCCAAAAAATAGTTTTTCATTTCCTTGAATACAATCGTTAGCTCTGATGTAAACCATGCCGCCCTAGTGTTAAAACAAGGCGGCATCGTCATTTTTCCTACTGAAACAGTTTATGGAATCGGGGCTGACTCAAGAAACGTAACCGCGTGCGAAAAAATTTATAAAATAAAAAATCGTCCCGCCGACAATCCATTTATAGTTCACTTAGATTCAATCGATTCCATAGACAAAATCGCCATTATCCCCCAGAAATATAAAAAAGTCATAACTCATTTTTCTCCCGGACCTATAGCTTATATTCTAGAAAAAAAAGATGATTCTATTTTCTCATCTGGTCTCCGAACGATAGCTGTAAGAGTTCCCTCCGATGTAAAAACGAATTCGCTTTTACGAATTGCAAATATTCCTGTATCTGCACCTTCTGCAAACCTATCAGGCAAACCATCTATTACTCGCTGTGAGGATGCGATCTCCGAATTTACTGGAAAAGTAGATTTTATTCTGACTGGTTTGGATAGCGAAATAGGAATTGAATCTACAGTTCTAGATTTTACTGGAGAAATTCCTATTTTACTAAGACCTGGAAAAATTTCCTATTCTGAACTAAAAGAATTTATACCTGATATAAAAAAATATGAGACTAATATAAGTAATCCTCTTGAAAAACCACTAAGCCCTGGAATAAAATATAGACATTATGCTCCAGATTGTAAAGTAACGCTAATTGAAAGTATTGAAAATTTAGAAGGAGATTCTATTGGAGTCATTGGGTTCAAGAATAATTCTACGGTCAACTTTAGTAAGCAAATTAACAGTAATTTGGAGTATATGCATTATTTATATTCTTTTTTTATTGATTGTGATAAACAAAAAATAAAAAATGCATTTTGCCAATTTCCGTTAGCGGATGAATTCAAAGACGTACTTCTAAATAGAATAGAAAAAGCAATTATGAAATAAATTTCATATTTTACTAAAAATAGATTGTAAACCAAATTATCTCCAATTACCGTTGATTAATCTTTATGAAGTTAGGCATTATCACCAATACTCTTTCCACTCGCAATGATGGTCTTACTACACATGACATAGCATTTACAGCACTTCAAAGAGGGCACGAAGTTTTCATGATGTCAGTATATGATTTATACTCCGATGGAAAAAATATTTTCGGAAATGTTAGAGTAATTAAAAAAAAAGGGATAGAGACTAGAGTTGATCTTACCCGTAACTTAAAAAATTTTCCGGAAGAAAAGCTAATCCTAAATAACCTTGATGTCCTTATGCTAAGGCATAAACATGAACCAGGGGATAAAGGCGAATCCTTTCATAAGACAGCCCGAGAGTATGCTTTTCATTTACAGGAGACAGGAGTTTTTGTATTCAATGATCCAAAATATCTTCCATTTGTTTCTTCTAAATTAGCAACTCTCAATCTAGATTCCTCTATTTTACCTCCTCATCAATTAATTTCTGGAAACTTTGATGACTTATACAAATATAGTAAAGACGTTTTAAAATATGAGGGTGTAATCAAACCGTTAGGCGGTAAAGGCGGAGAAGATATTTATTTTACAGAAAAAAGAAATCTTCGAAATAATCTTCGTGCCCTATTAAAACAAGGACCAATCCTAATTCAAAGTTATATCCCAAACAATGGTGATAAAAGAATTTTGCTTTTAGATGGTGAACCTATAGCTTGGTATTTACGAGTTGCGAATGAAGGGGAATTTTTAAATAATATTCATGCTGGCGGCAAACCTGTCAGTTGCGATTTAACGGATAGAGATAAAAAAATTATTGACTTAGTAAAACCTAAACTTAAAAAATATGGAATGACCTTTGTCGGAATCGATATACTTGGTAATTATCTAAGTGAGATAAATACAGAAAATCCAGGTGGAACAGTTCGCGCAGACAAATTAGGTAATTTTAATTCAAAAGAAAGAGTCATAGAATTCTTAGAGAAAAGAAAAAATAAGTAATGTTTAGTAGGAGAAAAAATGAAAATCACTCTCGCAGGTATTGAATTTGAGGAACTAAGAGAATTTAGTAAATTTGTAAATGATTTAAACCTACTTGGAATAGTCCAACTCAGAGACCCAATCAAGGATAAAAAGGGAAATATTTTAATCAAAGACAATGTCCATATCAAAGAAACTGCTTTAAAGAAACTAGAATCCATTCCAGGGCAATACGAATCTAAGTTCAGAGTAAATATGACACAAGAACTTACTGGTAGAATCAAAAAAGCTCTGACTGCAGAAATTATGCCTGGTATTCAGAAATCCAAAAATGAATTTATCTCTATTTTATATAATAATGACCAATCCAGTATTGTAAGTACAGAGGGTTTAATAAGCAGTGCGTTTTACACAAATGATTTAGTTTTAGTTTTATACAAAATCATGCTCGAGCAGTATGATTTTTTTCAACATATAGTAAGTATGGGGTTGATGTGCCTTGGAACAGTTGTCCAAAAAAGTTATAACATAAAGTTAATTCACCGTTATGCGTTCTTAACGGGATTACTTTCTGATATGATTTTCTTTAAAACTGATTACTGGAGAACCTCTAATTTAGATGAAAACTTAATGATACGTCTTGCGAAATTAAATTCACAAATAGCGCAAAATGTTGCTATGCCTACACAAATAATTTCTGCGATTCAAAATCATATAGTAAAAGGAATCTATGTCGTAGATAAACCAGATCCAATGGACTTCAATCTATTAAGTCAAAATCCATTTTTAGAAAGTATTCCAAGGGAGACAGGGGTTGGAGACGATTACGCACTAGTGGATAATGAATACTATGAAGAAACAGTAAAAATTCTGACTGAAGCATTGAAAATTACTCGCTTTATAAGTGAGACCTACAAAAGAATAAGTGGTGCAGATAGTGTTGCAGAAAAACTATTAGTGATGTTTTGTTATAACGTGGAAAAAAAGATTTTTGACAAAGCAATTGCAAACCCAATGATTGAACGCTTTAAAGAATACGAAAAAATTGTAGCAAGAACAAGAAAAATTGCAGAATTGGAAAATAGATGCATTCATCTACCCTCTGCTTGGGCTTATCCCAAACCGAAGGCTACTCAAATTTTATGTAAGAACAAATTGATTGAGTGCCCGAACTATATCAGTGGTTGGGACATAAACGTAGTAACCGCTCAAGAGGCAGTGGGATATGTCGGCACTGCACTCAAACCAGGTAGTTATCCAAAATGCAAACTTGAAAAGGAACTAGGAGATTTAAAAGAGTAATGAAACTAATCTGGAGAATAAGTAAACTTTTCATCAGATTTCAGTTTGATATTTGCTTTTTTTAAAAAAAATTCCTGTACATCGGGAAACTCCATAAAATGGTAGTTATATATACCGCCATAACTAACGAAAAGCTCTTCCCCTTTTCTAATATCTCGAAGAGCATAAAGCCTGATATACGGTTCCTCACAATGTTTTAGGAATTGTACATTTTGCATTTTTGTTGGTTTACCATTAATTTTGGCTGGAGCAAAATTAACCTTAGACCCATAATGATCGCGGTTTCCATCCAGATACGGGTAATCAGGTTCTTTGCAAACAGGATCTGTCAGCTTTTTATTTTCATCTTCCTGACATGCTTTGTACTGAACTCTCTCCTTTGAACATTCAGGCATAGTAAAGACATACCAATGTTCTTTTTTAGCGTGAAGAGCGTTGTATTCAGGACGGGTAATTTTTTTCCCATCATAGTGGGTTACCATTGTATCTTTAGGAATATCTTTAGCGGCAAATAGCCCCATTCCGGCGCCAGGGATTTGAGAGGGTTTAATGACAACATATTCGTTATCTTCAACACTTTTGATATTTGTATTGATACAAATATTCAACAAAAATAAAATTGGTAGAAAAAATTTCATTCGTATTTCCTTTAAAATTTAATTTGTATGATTAAGACTAGAACTCGGAATCTCATGCGGCATATTCTCATATTCCTCATCCAAGAGATGAGAAGAAATTAAAAAATCCGCCGTGGAACGATTACATGCCATTGGAATATTGTATAATACTGCTACTCTTAGTAATGCTTTTACATCTGGATCATGGGGCTGAGCAGAAAGTGGATCCCAGAAAAAAATCATTATATCAATACCACCTTCTACAATCTTTGCTCCAATTTGCTGGTCTCCACCTAACGGTCCAGAAATAAACCTATTTACAGGAAGTCCTGTATTTTCAGAAATTATCTTTCCAGTGGTTCCTGTAGCGGATAAGAAATGTTTGGCTAAAGTTCCTTTGTTAAAATTAACCCAATCTAAGAGATCTTTCTTCTTATTATCATGGGCTACAAGCACAATTCGTTTTGTCTTTTCCATAGATTCAGACTTAGTTGTAATTAACTATTGTCAACTCTTTTGCATACAAGAAATAAACCCAAATCAAGCTTAACTGTATTTCTCTGTGGCAGATTTTTATTCTGAAGTAATTACAATCAAAGCCAAATGGAAGTTATTTACTTGAGGAAACGACTCTTTAGAGCGAAAATAAAAGTAATATGAACAATTACATCTCTATCATTCCACTTCTCTATCCACTAAATTTAGAAGGTAATTTATGGTTTGCGAGCCTTTATAAAAACTTAATTTTGTCTGTATTTATAGAGAATCCTGGAAGATCCTTTAACGGAGATGAATTAATAAACTTTTTATATAAAAATTATTCTCTGAAAGTAGAAAATGTTCCTGAATTCAATGAAATTTTAGAAATGCTGTATAAGGAAGATGATACATTAATTCAACAATCCGAGAAGTATTCAATTAATCCTGTTAAATTAAATGAAGTCGAAGATTTCTATATAAAAGTGTTAGGAATTGATGATCAGGAAGATGCTTTAACTAGAGCCGATTTTGAAGATAAACTAAAAAATTATGCGAGCATCGATGAAGATGGTTTAGTTTGGAAATCATTCTATGATGATTTATTTCTTCCGCTTGTATATCAGTTTTATATTAGGCTAACAAATCCAAATTACAAAACAGAAAAAGAGCTATTACAATCTTATAAAATATTTATTGGTAAATACCCTCAAAATAAAACAGAGATTCATGATTGTGTTACAAAATTTCTATTAAGCAAGAGTAATTCTTTTTTTAAAAAACATCTAATTGGTTGTATTTTTTATGAATCTGTCAATGGAGACATGAAAGAATACGATTCAATTCTAAAACTATTGGAACATCCGGATAACCTTGATTTGTTCCTTGAGAGAAATATTTTGTATTTTATGGAGATCATGTCAACGATGTTTTCAATAGAAGATCGTTTAAAATCTTCTACTTCCTCAATAGCCTCTCTTTTATTTGAAGACTCTTTTTCGCGTAATCTTCATTATGCAGACATTACAAATAAGCAAAATGAATATTTTAAAAAGAATTTGAGATCTGAATCGACAGCTCTATTAGAATCTATCAAAGCGGATAATGCCAAACTAAAATCAGAAGTTGGAAATTTACAATCTCAAATTACTTCAGTCAATACTGGAGTGGAAACTTTAAAAGATAACCTTTTAAAACAGACGAAAGCGGTTTTAAAAGTTCAATCCAGTGTAGAAGAAAAATTCAAAGAGCATATTGATACTTCTATTGGAAATTTAAAGAATCGAAATGTTGAAATAATCAATAAAATTACTGAACTATCTATGATTTTTGTTCCAGTTGCTATTGTACTATTATCAGTAGTTTTCTATCTAATTCCCGAATATCTGTTATTATCTGCACTCTTACTTGGAAGTGCATATTGTATCAGAATTTTCTTTCACTTATTTGAAATTTTATTAAATAAAAAATTAATCCAATATTATAAAAATGAAATTAAGCAAGTCGAAAAAACTATTCCCAATGAAGTAATTGAGCACACACAACCAATGTCAGAGCTACAACCAATAGAATTAAAGAAATAATTTGTAGAGAGTAAAATCAATATGTTCCTATTAGCATTTTTACCGATTCTAGCTATTTTCATCATCATAGCTTATCTACTTTACATGGGGGCATTTTTACCTATTGCCATCGAAGAAAAAACAATGGGTCCTTTTCATTTTCTATACAAAGAAATAAATGGAAAAGATTTCTCACTTGTTGGAAAAACTACAACTGAAATTGCAACTGAATTAAAACAGTACAATTTCACAAATCAAAGACCAATGCAAATCTTCTATCCAGACGAGGAGAAAAAACTTGCAGAGATAGGATTTATCGTAGAAGAGAAAGTAAATGATTTAGCTAATATTCAGAGCAAAATACTCCCAGCTACACTCTGTATGACAACAACTTTTCCCTGGCGCAATTCTATTTCATTTGTTTTTGGCTTTATGAAAGTAGATCCTGCCTTACAAAATTTTAGAAATTCTAAGAATTATAAAAAAACAGAAGCAATAGTTTTACTAGATGGGGATACTATTCATTATCTACAACCAGTTAAAAAATAAATACAACTACTCAGCCTAACGGTTAGTAGTTACAAATAGATTCTATTTAATCTAGATATACCGTAAGACCTATAGATTTAACTTTTTGATCTTCTAACTGAAACGTGACCATATTTGGATAACCGGTAGGACACTCTTCCGAATATGGAAAACAAGTTAAATAGGAAAATTTATCTTTAGAAATATAATACGGAATCTCAAATTCTAACTCTAAATCATGGAGTTCAGATCCGATTTGAATAGTCTTATTCTTTAAGCTCTCTGAATTAAAAAATGTAATTTCAAATAAAAACTGATCAATAAATTTTAATTTAAAATTAGGATAGAGTAATTCTAAATAAGTATTATATCCACCATGGGGATTCGAACCCTTAAATTTAAGTTGGGAACTGGGTTTTCCAAACTCAGCAAGAACTTGCTTGTAATCTTTGGTAATCATATTTGCTTCAAAGTATTTTCGGAGTTTTTTATAATTTGTTGGGTATTGGGGATGTTTGGATGAGCCTTGGATTAATTTACTAATAGAGACTTCCTTTTCTTCAAAATCTAAGTATTTTCCAAAAAGCCAACCTACTTTTTTCTTAAACTTGGCTTTATACCAGTAGCTCTCATAATTTGCAATGGTCTCTGTTCCTTCCGTTCTAGCTAACGTATAAATAACATACCCCTCTGGTATAGAGTCAATAACTTGACTATTCGCATCTGGCTTCTCCCTAAAATTCAAGATTGGTTTAGCCGTAATTCTTGCTGGACGTGGAACGTAGGAACTTGATTCCAGTTTTTCTATTTTCTTTGTAGGCGGCGGACTACTACAATTTGAGGTGATGAGCCCCAAAAGCAGTAGATAAATAAAATATCTCATGGAAATTAGTATAAAGACTGAACTAAGGTTTTTAGTAAATAATTTTATTCTAATTTAGGTTTTCAATTCTAGTGATACTTCAATACAAAAAAAGCCAGCAACTAGCTGGCTTTTCGTCTATCTGGAGATTAAATATTTTTAGTCATCCTCATCTTCATCTTCTTCATAATAATCACTGTCTTTAGCAGTCTTTTTAGATGGTATTGGTTTTATGACTTTCTTGGTATCAGGAATATTATTTTCCTTGGTAAGATCTTTTTCATCTTCACTATCCTCATCTGCGTAATCGTCTTCCATTCCGCCTTTTTTTGCAGGATTCGCAATATTTACAACGCTAATCTTGGCTCCAAAAACCCATCCTTCTACGATACTCTTCTTAGATCCTTCTTTATTGGAAATTGCTTGGAGTAAATAGTATCGATCCTCAATGACAGAATTATTCATTTTAACTTTGAATCGTTTTTCTGTAACCTTACGAATTTTAGCAACATCTGCATTGGCTAAAACTAGAATCTTTTCAGAACTTGCTCTTGGTAATTTACGAATGGTTGCAGAGTTTGTTTTCACGACCGCATACTTGCCGTAAGCCTTACGTAGGTTTAATTCTCTCTGGATAATTGCTTGGTAGTTTTCATTTTTATTTGTCTGCATCATCTTCATTAAAAGAAGAGTTGCATTAAGACTTTTCTTTTTACTGATAGCAAAAATTACTTCTGGCTCTAATCCGGGATTTTCACTAATTGCAGTATTTAGAATATCTAAACTTTCAGGAATCTTAGAGTTGCCAAGTCCACGCACGGCACCTGATTGATGTTCCTGCACATCCGATTTTAAAAATCTCCTCAGAGTTTCTAAATCATCTTTTCTGGAAAAGTTTCCAAGACCATCTAACGCGGCAGCAACTACATTCGGGTCTCTAGAATTCAAACCTACTCGTATGATCATATCACGACCGAGGCTACTCTTTGTTTTCCCCAAGCCCTTGAAAGAAGCAATCTTAATGTCTACGTCTGAAGACTTCGTACCTTTTATGAAATATTTCAAAGAAGTGCGAGAACCAATTTTTTCTAATGCTTTATAAGCATGTTGCCTTACTTCATAAGCGTCAGTGTCTATAGCCCGATGAAGGGCTTTTGTTCCACGACCCATACGACCTAACGCACGAGCTGCTTCTGATCTAACTTCAGGGATTGGGTTAGTAAGAAGAATCCTAGCTATTTGTTTAACGGAGTTTTTGTTGTTCTTAGCCTCATGCACTTCAATTGACTTCAAACCTTCTTTTGTAAGAATCTTTTGTTTCTCAGGATCCATTTCTTCATAAGAGGGAGCAATGTATTGGCTATTGTTGGATGGGATATTTGGTTTATAAGTGCTATTTGTTTTTTTAGGGAACTTGGGGTTATTTTTAGCATTGATTCCTGAGCTCACTGTTATATCATCAATATCTAAATCATCATCAGCAGCTTCTACGTCTTCTAAACTTTTTGCTAAAAAATTCTCGTAAGTATCGGATAACTCATCAATGTTGGTATTTTGTACGGGGGTTGCCAAAATTTTCTCATCCTCTGCAGAAAGAGAAAAAAAAGATAAACCTAAAATTAAAATGATTGCTTTGACATTCATAGAATTACACCCCTGATAATAGCTATTTTTATATAAGTAAATATATTATCAATTTTTTTCATACTACTATTTTTTGGAAATTATTTTTTTTTGAGGAGTTACTATCAATAAAATCAGCGGTAATGTAGGAGGGCTCAAAAGTAGTCAACTACAAAAATTAAAAAATTTAGGCGATCGAAGACTTAAAGATAATTTATTGATAAGCATGGATATCGCACGGATCATGGGTGAAGTTTCGCGAGAAATAAATAGACAAGTCGGGATTCTAATAGATCGGACTGGTCATATTACACATGTGATGGTTGGGGATAACAGCTCCATTGAAATTCCGTATTTGGATAGAGTCAGGTCTACTGGAAATAGACTGCGAGGTCTAAGGCTAGCGCATACTCATTTAAAAGATGAAAAATTAAGCGAAGAAGATCTGGCTGATCTAGTACTCTTACGATTAGATTATATCACTGCAATCATCCCGGATGAAACTGGATTGCCTAAGTACTTCTACTCAGCACACGCAAACTCGGAGTTAGACAGCGAGTTACTTTGGATTATAAAGGAAAAAGAATTCCCCGGGCAAATGAAGGCAAATTTTTTAGAAGAAGTGCAATCTTTAGAATTCAATTTAAGCAAAGTAAAAAGTAATTTAAAAGAAGCCTCTGGAAAAAATAGAGCTTTTCTAATCGGAGTTCAGCTAAGCAACAAAAAATATCATAGGAGTATCGAAAGCGCCATCACGGAATTGAAGGAACTTTGCAGAACAGCAGAAATTCATGTAGTAGATAGTTTTTATCAAAAGAAAAAAACTCTAGATCCGGCAACCGTAATTGGAACTGGAAAAATTAAAGAAATCCTTCTAAAAGCAGTGCAAAAAGAAGTAGAATTACTCGTATTCGATTTGGATTTGAGTCCATCGCAAGCAAAAAAAATTTCTGATTATTGTGATTTAAAAGTAATTGATAGAACCCAGTTGATATTAGATATATTTGCGCGTAATGCAAAAAGCCGCGACGGAAAATTACAAGTAGAACTCGCCCAATTAAAATATTTAAAAGGAAGGCTTTCCGAACTAGATGATAATATGTCGAGGCTAACAGGCGGAATCGGAGGAAGAGGACCCGGTGAAACCAAACTAGAAATAGGAAAACGGCGCGTAGAAGAAAAAATTTCCCGATTAGAAAAAGAATTAAAATCTCTCAGGCAAAGAAGAGAACTCAATCGCAAACAACGTAAGAGAAACGAAGTTCCAGTTGTGGCTATTGTCGGTTATACCAACGCTGGAAAATCTACATTACTCAATGTACTCACAAACTCAAATGTAATTGCGGAAAATAAACTGTTTGCGACACTCGATCCAACAACGAGGAGAATCCGATTTCCGGAAGAAAGGGAAATTATTTTATCTGACACGGTTGGGTTTATTCATGATTTGCCCCCAGATTTGACAAACGCATTCAAGGCTACTTTAGAAGAATTAGGCGATGCAGATTTATTACTTCATGTGATCGATATTTCAAATCCAATTCATTCAGAACAAATTCAATCAGTGGAAAATATTTTATCCTCTCTTGAGTTACAAAATGTAAAAAGGATTAATGTATACAATAAAATGGATGCTATGGAAGAAGGATTTAAATCTCCTGGTGATGGAATAGGAATTTCGACTCTGAACAAATTCGGATTAGAAGAATTACTCGACAAAATAGAAACTGCATTATGGAAATAATTTTAACAAACGATGATGGAATCGATGCCCCCGGTATATTTGCATTATTCAACGCACTTGATGGAAACAAAAATATAGTAGCACCTAAAGAACCTCATTCCGGGTGTGGACATCAGGTTACTACTCATAAGCCGCTTATCATTACAGAAAGAAATAAAAAAGAAATTGCAGTTCATGGAACACCGGCAGATTGTAGTCGCTTAGGAATTGTATACCTTTTTCCTAATTCGGATTGGGTTATATCTGGAATCAATGCAGGAGGCAATTTAGGAGTAGACTTATATATTTCAGGCACTGCCGCTGCTGCGAGAGAAGCGGCAATTCTTGGTAAACCAGCAATTGCAATTTCGCATTGGATTCGAGAAGGAAAACCAATCAACTGGGACTATGCTACCCTACTCGCTCGCAAAGTATTTGTAGAACTTTTTACACAACCACTACCGGAAAAATCTTTTTGGAATATCAATTTGCCCCATGTATTTACAGGGGAAAAAGATCCGGAAATTATTTATTGCGAACCATCCAATGACCCGCTTCCCATTGAATTTGAAAATAAGGGGGATACTTTCCATTACACCGGAAAGTACCCCGAAAGATTTAGAAAAAAAGGGACTGATATAGATATTTGTTTTTCGGGTAATATCGCGATTAGCCTTGTAAAAGTCTAATCTGGAAAACCAACATCTTTTACTTCCGCCTCGGAATATTCTTTTTTTCCTTCAGGAGTTAAAACTATAAATTTCTTTGCATTAGTGTCACGCAAGATAATACCCTGTATGCGTTCACCAGAATTTAAAATTAATACTTCTATACTTTGATCCATGATCTGCTCGATACGTTTCATAAGCTCTGGAGCTTTCATTCTTTTTTTAAGTTCTTCTGCTTTAAGATTTGGATCATTCAATTTTGTTTTTTCGATTGCGATAAGCTCTTCGTATTCTTTCAATTTTTCATCAAATGTTTTGGTAAGGATTTTTGTAATGGGAGATTGTATTTCTTTGTCTTTTATTTTTCCAATTTTTTCTTTAAAAGTTTCTGGAACGATTTTTTTGTCCAACTCTTCTGATAAATTCTTCTTATCCGCTGATTTTAAAACATCTCCGATTCCTGTATCCTTTAAAACTTTTTCAGCATATTTTTTGGTTACTACAGAAGTGTTTCCAGACTCAATGACCAATTCTTTCTCAATCAAAAACTGATCTAACGTTTTCAATGTTGTGCTTTTTTCTTTGACTTCTTCAGAAAGTGCAGCAATCTCCGGTATAATGACTTTAGCCGCAACTCTACCTTCCAATACGGAAATCGAACTAGAAGAATCTTTTCCTATTTCTACTTCAAACTTTGTGCCTCGGACTCCAACTACAGCAGTCGGTGTAATTGTTTCAATACTGTCCTTAGTATTTAATTTTTGTGCATTAACTAGGACTTTTCCTGAAATTATCTTCATCTGTAGGTTTTTGATTCCTTTTTTTAAATGCCCTGAAATGGAAAAATCAGAATTTTCCTTCATACGAATTGTTACATCGGTTTCAAGTCCACTTACCTGGACATCGCAAACAGATTTTTTTCCAGTTCGTAAATTTTCCTTTTCCTTTAAAACGTCACCTACTTTTAGCTGTCTTTCTCCCGATTTCACGTCTCCAATTACAAATAAAACTAAGCCTTGTGGAATAAACTCTGGTTTGACTTCTTCTACTTTTTGTATTTCTTGTTCTTTACAATTAATCCAAATTAGGAATAGCACGAATATTCCCGTACGTAAATATATTTCTTTCATTGATTTATATCCTTTTTTTATGCAATGCTTCTTTTCCTTATTTAAAAGTCGATTCTATAATTGGCTAGAATTTAGTTGGTTTAAAATTAAATATCGCATAGGAAACTATCGCCAAATATAGTGTAACCACTACAGGATTAATCTGCGCTTCGACAATTCTCCTACTCTATTTGTACAGTCTAACGTTTTACAATGGCTCTTACTTCCCCAATTGAAGTTCCATTCTTCTCTATTTCATGAGAAAACATTGGAAAGGTAAAAAAGATAATGGCAGCTAATACGGCTATCACTTCAATGATGATAAGAATAATTTTTTCTGTTTGCTTTATACTTACATTTTCCTGTTCTTCTGACATTTTATTTTCCTCGAAATTTAATTTTAAAAAAATTAGGATTCCTTTCCTAAAACTTCTTCGAACCTAAAAATTCTACGCCCGCTAGGGGTAAATAGGAGATAACCGCAGTCTTCGGAAAGTATAATACCTTGAATTCGCTCTCCATTTTTTAAAATGAGAGTTTCTGCTTTTTGCCTAAGGATTGTCTCCATCCAAACCATAGATTCGGAAAATTCTGACTGTACCCCGTAAATGCCTAATTCATCTTCACTCATAAAATTCCCCTATTCAATCAAAGTAATTTACACAGTATAACCTATTAGAATTCATTTGTATATCCCCAATATTGGGGATATTTTGATTTTTTTTTATTTTTTTTAAACAAATCTACCCAATATAGGGTAGATAACTATGTGTGGGGACTAACGGCTAGTTTCCAAAAAGTACGTACGTGTTTCAGCTATCGCATAAATCATTAAGAATAAAAGAGAATAGGAAAAATAAACTACAAATCCGTGTTAGATGTTTTTTGGGGTGTTTGGGAAGGTTACTGATACTTTCTAAAAGAAATTTGGGGGCATATTGTAATCAAAGAATGATCGATATTTTCTGAAATATCCAAACAAAAAGCCGAACAAATGATATACCAATTCCCAAAAGTAAATTCCGATTTATAATAATTCTGTTCGAAGTTACCAAATTTCTGGATTTCGACTTGTGTGGATAATGGCAAAAATCTGCACATCTTTATTTGGTTCATTGATTATATAGAAAATCGAATATGGAAATTGAGTCATTAAGACACTTCGAACTTCATTATAAATTTTTGCATACATCGTAGGGTGTTCTGTAAGAAATTGGAGTGCTTCTTCAAATCGCATAGAAAACTCCAAGCCCAATCCAGTTTGTTGTTTTTCATACCAATCATGGACTCTTCCAAATTCATTTCTGCTTCAGAAGAGAAAAGTAGATTATAACTCATTTCCAATCATGTTTATCGTAAAGTCTCTTTTTAACCTCCTCCCAAGAAGACAAAGCAGAGGGATTGGATTTCATAAGTGCAAGTCTTTTATCAATAAACTCTTTGCCTTTATTAGAAAGTGTAAACTGATTGGCTGAATTAGATAAAACAGTATCCTCTTTGTATTTGTGAGCAAGAAAACTGACGAAGTCAAATATTTCCTGCCTCGCAAAAGGAGGAAGGTTACTGATACTTTCTAAAAGAAGTTCGGGAGACATAGTACAATACGCTTAAGCATTTACAAATACTGTCAAGAAAAAAAATCCAACAAAAATCCTAGAAACTTCCAAATTGCACTTGCTATTTTACTTAGGCTTAATGCTAAACTGAAATATTGAAACGTTAGCCGGAAATGAAATCTTTATTAGATACGTACGTAACTATCTAATTCTTTTAACTATTGAGTTTGAACGCTCGGCAAATGGGAAAATCTCTCTAATAAGTTTGCATTGAGAGACACAAGAAAAAGGAGAATAGTATGAAACATC
>JAGOHK010000008.1:0-60244 GCA_017996175.1 Leptospiraceae bacterium | reverse complement strand
TTATTAGATACGTACGTAACTATCTAATTCTTTTAACTATTGAGTTTGAACGCTCGGCAAATGGGAAAATCTCTCTAATAAGTTTGCATTGAGAGACACAAGAAAAAGGAGAATAGTATGAAACATCGCGGTGCAACGTGCAACAAACAAACAAACAAACAAACAAACAAACAAACAAACAAACAAACAAACAAACAACTCAAAACCAAAAACTAGCAACTCTCTGGCTGAAAGATATTTTCAAAGGTTTACGTATTAGCCTCGGAATTATATTCGGATTAGCCCTGACCGGCTTACTCGCAGTAACCGTAACTGGAACAGTCCACACTTTCTCGAGCGGCGCCCTCGTAAAAGCTTCTGAGATTAATACCAATTTTGCGTCCCTCAAAACCGCCATCGAAGGAATCGTTAGTTCTCAATGGACTACAAACGGGGCTAATATCGGTTATACGGCAGGGAGTGTTGGGATTGGGACTACTAGTCCGCTGCGTCATTTTCATATTGATGGTAATAATGGAGTAGAACAAATTATCCGAAATAATTCAGCGGCATCTGGAAGTCGAACTTGGGGAATTATAGGGAACTCAGGAAATTTAAATATACGCACTTTAAATGATGATGCGAGTGTCGAATTAAGCAGTGTTTTAAATTTAACTAGAACAGGAAATGTAGGAATTGGAGCTACGAGTCCGGGAAGCAAACTTACAATTAACCAAGCAACAGGAACAAACGCGGATGGAATACGTCTGGTAAATGGATCGGTTCAAAACTATTTATTTAGTGATGCAGGAGGGCGTTTTCATATTGAGAGCAATAGTAATTCGAACAGCCTAGTAGTTAGTACTGACGGTAAAATTGGTCTTGGCACATCGGTTCCTGCGAGTTTGTTAAGCATAAACTCAAGTGGTGCTGGCAATTCACAAGTATTCGTAAAAGGACAAGGAACTTCATCAGGGACTTACACCATTTTGGCTACAGATTCATCTTCAAATAATACTTTTTACGTAGCAGATGATGGTGCTGGTTATTTGAAAGGTACTTTAACCCAAAATTCAGACAGACGCATGAAAGAAAATATTGAATACATACCAAATGGATTGAATAAGATTACAATGCTAAAACCAGCAAAATTTGATTACATTAAAGGCGAGAAAAGCGTGATTGGATTTATTGCACAAGATGTACAAAAAGTAATTCCAGAGGCTGTCTCGTTAATTCATAGCGAGAAGGACAAAGGTATTTTAGGTTTAAAAATGGATTTTATTATTCCTTACCTAGTCAATGCTATCAAAGAACTGAAGACTTTGCAAGATGCAGAAAAAATCGTTAGCGACAACCGCGTATTAGCCTTAGAAAAAGAAAATGCTAGCGTAAAAGCCGAAGGCGAGCAAACGTTTGCTCGCCTTCGAGAATCCGAAAAACGGATACAACAATTAGAAGATCGTCTGCGCGCGGTGGAAAATAAGCAGTTGGCGAGGAAATGAAGATGTTATTAAAAATGAAAAAACGATTAAGCAACTTTTTTCAAAGGACGAATGTTAAAATTTATCTTTTTCATTTTATCTTTAGCGGTTTCTATATCAAAATGAGTTTGCAGTCCAAGCCAGAATTCGGGAGAGTTACCAAAGAAAAGAGAAAGCCTAAGAGCAGTATCTACGGTAATCGAGCGTTTTCCTTTGAGTATTTGGCTAATTCGAATGGGGGTAACTTTGATTTCCCTCGCAAGAACAGCAGCAGTAATTCCATAAGGAGTCAGAAATTCCTCGCTAAGAATTTCTCCCGGGTGAATAGGTGGAATTTTTTTCATAATACGTACCTCGATTTTTTTAGTGATAGTCTACAATTTCAACTTGGTGGGCATTCCCATTTTCCCAATGGAAACATATCCGCCACTGATCGTTCACGGAAATACTATATTGCCCCTTTCTATCTCCAGTCAAAGAATGAAGCCGATTGCCTGGGGGAGATTTTAAATCCGTTACATCTTTTGCTACATCAATTAGCAGAAGCTTTTGATACATTAATCTTTGCAAAGAAGCAGGAAATTTTTTGGAATAGGATCTGCTCCATATTTTTTTGGTTTCCTTATCGAAGAAAGATAGTATCACTTCCCCAAAATATCGTGACTCGATATTTCAGTCAAGCTAAACAATTTGACTTTTTGCACGGATATACTAGCAAAATGCTGGAAAATAAATTATCAAAGATGAACACCTATAAAACACAGATAAATAATAAGGAAGACATACTACGACTTTCACCTAGAAGTTCTATAGAGATAAACAAACACCTACGTATTTTTAAGAATAATTTATGCAAAAGGCTTTTCTAAAATCCAAATATTAGTTGCCAAGTTAGAATAATACAATGCTAAACTGACATCTAGCGCCTATCGGAGAATAGTATGAGAGACTACAAACTACAAACAAAAATTTGGCTGAAAGATATTTTCAAAGGATTACGTATTAGCCTCGGAATTATATTCGGATTAGCCCTGACCGGATTACTCGCAGTAACCGTAACTGGAACAGTCAACACTTTCTCGAGCGGCGCCCTCGTAAAAGCTTCTGAGATTAATACCAATTTTGCATCCCTCAAAACCGCCATCGAAGGAATCGTTAGTTCCCAATGGACTACCAACGGGGCTAATATCGGTTATACGGCTGGGAGTGTTGGGATTGGGACTACTAGTCCGGCGTATAAGCTAGATGTTAAAGGACCAATTGTTGCGACAGATTCAAATACAACTGGGACTGGCGTTGTAACAGTTTCATCCGACACCGCTGGAATAAGTTTACTCCCACATGGAAGTGCGTATGGTAGCACTATGTATGGCGTTAGTAGAAATAATATGGCACTTATGGAAGGACAAGGTAGTAGTGCATTTGTTGTAGGTACAAGCAATAGTTCACCGATAATCTTTGGAGTTAATAGAACAGAGAATATGAGAATAACTAGCTCAGGAAATGTTGGAATCGGCACTACAACTCCGCTGAGACCAATTCACTTATTTGCAAGTAGCTCTCCTGAATTAGTTATGGAAAACGGAACAGTGAGTTCAGGTACGAACGGAAGAGTTTGGAGATTAAAAATAGCTGATGATAGGAATTTTCATTTAGTAGCTGATCCCGCCAACCTTTCAGCCGGATTTGCTGTAATGTCTTGGTCATTATCTACAAATATGATTACAACAGATGATGCATTTAAGTTTGGAATTGGTGTCGGACCAACGGAAAAATTAGCAGTCAATGGTTGCATTAGTCACAGCGGCGGAACAATAGGATCAGGTTGCGTTTCAGATAAATCCATGAAAAAAAATATAAGAGATATAAAATTTGAAAACTCCTTAGAAAAAATAAAACACTTAAGACCAGTTGAATACCAATTTATAAATGATAAATCCCTAGATAATAAATACGGCTTAATTGCGCAAGATGTCGAAAAAGTAATTCCAGAATTTGTAAAAACTAATTTAGACGGAAAAAAAACTTTAAATTATGAAGGGATAAAGTGGCTAATAGTTATTGCTGTTCAGGATTTAATAAAAGAAAATCTTTCTCAAAAAGAAAAATTTAACACTTTCCGAGATTTATTTTTATCCGAAAAACTAGCAAGCGACAACCGAGTATTAGCCTTAGAAAAAGAAAATACTCACATAAAAGCCGAAGGCGAACAAACGTTTGTTCGCCTTCGTGAATTACAATCCGAAAATACAAAACTCGCACTTCGACTCCGCTCAGCGACAGAGGAGCTAACAACATTACGCCAGTCTGTAGAGGAACGTTTACGTGCAATCGAGAAAACTACGATGGCGGAAGTAATCCGGAATGGTAAATGAAATGAGGTTATTTTAAAATGAGTAGACCAATTTCAGGATCAGTCAATAATTTTTGGATAGAATCCAAATTAGAACGTAAAATTGCTTCGATTGTTTTAGTCGGACAATTTCCTCGCTTGATTAAAATAACTTTTGGTGGAAAACCAAGCCGCTCATTTAAATCTGCAAAGTCTTCATCTTTAGTTACTATTGCTAAATCGTTTTCTTTTGCAAACTCCCAAATCAAATCATCAAACTCTTCTAGAGCAAAAGAAAAAACATGTCGTGAGTTTGGGAAAATATCTTTAAGTAAAGTTGTTAATACGGGCGATAGATGCGCATCAAATAGAAGCATTGATTTAAGCTACGAGCATTTTCTTATTTCTGTCTGCGGCGTATGCAAGGCAGGCAAAAAGATCTTCACGAGTCAAATAGGGAAAGTCACCAAGAATTTCTTCATGAGTCATCCCAGATGCCATGTATTCCAATACATCATAAACAGTGATTCGCATTCCACGAATACAAGGTTTGCCACTTCGCATCTTTGGATTAAAAGTAATGAATTTTCTGTAATCAACGGGTTCCATACCCCAAACATAGCCATTATAAATGCAAAGTCAAGTGAAAAATACAAGAATCCATTTGGCGCAAATTAGAGGAGCTTACATGAATCGAATACTACTTATAATCTTACTTTTCTTACAAACAACTCTGTTTGCGGATACAGTGACATTAAAAAATGGAAAGACTTTTGAAAATGTAAAAGCAAATCTACTTAGGACGGAAGTTCAATTTACCCATGAAGATAAACTACTTAGCTTTAAGAAGAAGGAGATAAGGAGTATTAGACTCAAACCAGTTTTATTAAAACCGCCTGCCAATGATTTAGAAAGACTAGAATACGAAAGAGAGCGAGTGCGGGTAGCAGAGGCTTTACAATCAACTACCGATTGGGAAATGAGTGCAAATTCTAAACCCGCTGTTGCGATTCTTCAATTGAGTCCGGGGAGCGGAGTAACGGTTGCAGAGGTTGAGAGTGTAACAAATCTTATCCGCACAAGTCTTGTAAAAACAAAATTATTTGTAGTTCTAGATACATCTACCATAGCGAAGGATTGTTCGCAAGACGTAAAGGATTGTACGAATAAAATAGGGGCTAATGTCAAATTAAACAAAGTAGTAACAGGTACGATTACTAAAATAGGAAATAAATATTACATCAACGGAAATGTCCTCGATAGTAAAAAAAATAATACAATTGACTTTGCCGAAAAAGCAACCGCCGATTCACCTGAGAAGCTAGAAGATGCAGCAGAATACTTCGCTAAAAAAGTAGCGGGAGGGATCATGGAATTTTGGGGGGAAGCAGTGCAGGCTAAAGAGCAAGAGACTTATGCAAATTTAAAATACGTCTGGCGTTCTTCTCTTCTTCCCGGACTCGGACAATGGCAGTATTCAGAGGATAAAGAGGATAATACAACTAAAAACGAATCCTACCTATTTGGTGGAATTGCTATTTTACTAACTGCAAACCTATTTCTCCAAGTTCAAACTCGCGACAAATACCAGAAAGCCTACAGTGAAAGTCATCGAAATTTTTTTCTTTCCCCTCTGGGATCGGGAGCAGAGATTCTTTTCTATTCTGTGGATAATGACAATTACTCCAAGTACGAAAAATCTCACATACTAACAATTAACTCTGCATTTCTTTTAATAGGATTTTACCTGTATAATGTAGTGGATGCATTTTTTCTGGGTAAACCGTATTTTAATAAGGAAACTACTTCTCGCTTCTTTTTAATTCCCTCCATGGCATTGGTAAATGGCTCCAAGGAAAACAATTATATATTAGGCGTAAATTTTCAATTTTAAGGAAAAATATATGAAATTTAAAAATAGAATCAAACTTTTAACTAAAATTCTTTTCTTTATAATCCTATCTATTCTTTTTCAGTGTAATATTTTTGCAAAACTAGAAAAAGGGACCAATCCATTTTTAAAACTACTTTCTCAACTATTTGCAGATAAAACTCAAATAGCGGTTACTTCTATTTTGCCCAAAGACAAGTCTACTAGCAATTACGTGAATACCGGAATATATATAGTATTTAATAAAACTATCACTGATCTTAGCAGTATAACTTTTACGATTAGTAGTGATGGGGGTAATACCAATCATCCTGGAACAACCAGTCTATCAGACACGGTAATTAGTTTCACTCCGACAACCAATTTTGCGGATAATACAACTTATACCATTACTGTTTCAGGTGGAGGACTCGCAGAAACATTCTTTTCTACTTTTAGTACAAGTGCATTAGTTGATAATACTCCTCCTACTGTATCGAGTACAAATCCAGCTACAGGCGATATAGATATTCCGATTAATACAGCAGCCATTACAGCAACATTAAGCGAAACAATTGCTCCCAATAGTCTAACAACAACTAGTATCACGATTACCGGTGGCATCACTGGAACAATTACCCTGAATGACCAAACACTTACATTTCAACCAAGCGGAAATTTAACGGCTAATACTATTTATGCGGTAACAGTTAAAGCAGGTCTGAAAGATTTAGCAGGAAATGCACTCGCAGCTAATTATTCTTGGACATTTACTTCAGGTTCGACTGTTACACTAGGAACTAGTTGCACCTACGATACTTCTCTTTTCGATACTTGCTTTTTTGAATAAAATAAATACAGTCCTGTCATTAAGTTAACGAAGAGAGAAAAGAAATTAACCGCGAAGTGAACGAAGAACTCGAAGAAAAAAAGAGATTCTTCATAAAATCCTTTGTGGAACTTAGTATCCTTCGCGGTGAAAAATTCTTAATTGTAGAACGTTGGCAATAGTTACCTACCCTCAACATGTAACCACTTTGTGAATTTTACTATTATACGCACGACGATGTAAAATGCAATTCCCACAATCGCTGCGTAGATTTGAATAGGCTTTAGAAATTCTGGAAATCCTTTTTCGAAAACTCCTGTCTCGTTGAAGTAAACAATGATTATATCATAAAACACGAACATGAGGATAATCCCAAATAGACTCGGATATTCTCGTTTTAGAATATTTCGAACAGAAAAACTCACTTCTGGTTTTTTATAATCTTTAAATCTTGGAATTAATGCAGGTGTGCGATTTGCCCAATTCAAGTATTTGGTAGCAAACTTTCCACGTAAGAATTGCTCTTCAGTAAACATAATTCTTTCGTAATAAAACCAATAGATAAAAAAGAAAATCAAAACAAAAGAAAGGCTTTTCGTTAAGAGTGCAATACCTGCAAACATGAAAAAATTTCCCACATACAAGGGATGTCGAATCAATGAGTAAATCCCTGTTTGGTTCACTGTTTCTGCTACTTGCTGTTTCGTATTTCGACCCGATGTTTTCTCTGGTGCGTATCCAATCGTAAAACAACGAATAAATAATCCAAACAAACTTACTAAAAAACATACACCGAGGTATATCAAATGTTGTTCGTAATTCCCATCAGGGTATCTATAAAACGGTATAAAGAAAAACGATAAAACTAAAATCACCGAAGGAACGTAGGATCTCCAACGAAATAAAAACGCACCCTGCTTTTCAAACTCTTCAATTAATGCCATAATCACCTTCTATATATTACTCTGAACTTTTTTCACCACCGATCGCTTTCGCTAACACAGATAAACACCGATGAGGATATTAAAATATCGTTTCTTTTATCGGTGTCCTCGGTGTGTATCGGTGGTAATCTTTTTTCTTTTGCTCAGTTCACGTTATCAAAAATTTCTTGTTCTATTTGATAAATTCTATAGCCTTGCTTTATGTCAATCGAATCATTTATTCCCCCAATACATAATTATCCTTTAATGTGGTTTATGGATAATGCCTTAAAAGTCCTCATGAAAGGTGTAAACAACGTCGATGAAATCGTAATTTCTGATCTGGATAAAGAAAAGCTGAAAAAATATAAAGATGAAAGACTTATTTATATTTCCAATCACCCAACCACAAAGGAGCCACCAATTTCTTACATGGTAGGAAATCTTATGTATTCTCGGTTTCACTACATGGCTTCCCGTGAGGTTTTTGATTGGGGAAATGGTGTGGTGGGTAATCTCATCCAAAACATCGGAGCTTTCTCTGTAATCGCAGGAACCACCGACAGGGAATCCTTAAAAACAACTCGCTCAATTCTAGCAAAGCCAGGGGGCAAATTAGTATTATTCCCAGAAGGCGAGCCAACAGGTGCAGAGAATGACAATCTACTTCCCTTTCAATCTGGTGTTTCTCAATTAGGATTTTGGGGATACGAAGATGCAATTAAAACAGACCCATCCGCCGACATAACTGTATTACCCGCATTTATAAAATACAGAATGTCTGGTACAAAGGAAGAAATTCGTAAAGAGGTAGACAAGTCTCTAGAAGTTATGGAAAAACGTTTAGGCATTTCCAAAAAAGGAAAAGATATAGTTCATAGACTCCTCTCTATTGGAAAACGTCTGGTGGAGCGTGCCGAGAAACAATTCGGTATTATCCCCTATGATTCCCAAACTTTTGACTTCCGGATTGGAGCACTCCGACATCGAATCTTAGATGTTGTAGCGGAAACAGTTGCGCTAAAAAAATACAACAAAGAAGACCACGCCATTGACAAACTCAGAAAAATTCTTTCTACCTTTGAAATGGTATTTGTAGGAGTTCCAGATCCCAAAGGCGAACTGCCATCCCTCGACAAAGCAAAATGGGGACGTAAATACTGCCAACGTGCTTATGATTTTATTTCTATCAAAACAGAATACCTAACCAGTTTTCCTTCTGCGGAAAGAATTTACGAATGGATCTATCGTTTTGAAAGTGAGTTAATTGGATATACCTACCAACGTCCTCAAAAGGCTTACGTGCATTTTGCGCCAGATTTCAAAATTTCCGAATACTATGCAAACTACAAAAAAGACAAAAAGGGAACTGTGGAAAGTTTAACCGCAAGACTAAGAGAAGAAATTCAAAAACTACTCGACCGCGAAGTGCAACTCTCGGAACGACTTTTCCCAGAAGAATATAAGTTTTGACATAAAATTTCTTTGCGACTAGGGTGACTCTATGGAAACAACTCTGACAAAATTAACCGTAGCCGAAATGGAAGCGAACCCAGCTAAGTGGGAACGTTTTGAACTTTATAAAGGAGAGCCTTTAGAAATGACATACACCAAACCAAACCACGCTAGAATTTTAATGAGAATAGGAGCCAAGATTCAAAATTGGATAGACTCTTCCGGCAAGGGAGCTGTTTACGGCGGCGAAGGTGGAATCAAATTTGCGGAAGATGTTCGTTATTGCTATGATCTAGCTTGGTCGGATACTAGACTGCCAGAAGAAGAAATTCCTACTCGTTCTCTTCCGCTTATGGTAGAAATTGTTTCTGATGGAAATGACATCAACAAACTT
This sequence comes from Leptospiraceae bacterium, assembly GCA_017996175.1. Classification (GTDB taxonomy): domain Bacteria; phylum Spirochaetota; class Leptospiria; order Leptospirales; family Leptospiraceae; genus UBA2033. Next base: position 50,978 of record JAGOHK010000008.1, on the reverse strand, counting down.
CTAACAAAAGTTGAGGATTACTTACAATTTGGCGCTCATGAAGTTTGGTTGGTTTATCCAGCAAGAAAAAGTATCCAAGTTTATTTTCCTGACAACACTGCTCGCACATTTCATATCGATGATACCATCACACTGGGTGAATGGATGAAAGGATTTTCTCTTGTGTTAAAAGAAATTTTTAACTAAAGCTAAAAATGCAAAGAACTTACACGATCCTCACTCTACCAATTTCCATTTTTCAGCCAGTTTAATCAATTGTGCTTTAGAAAGTTTTCCCAATTTCATATCTATATTTCGTTTATGAGCTTCCACTGTTCTAGCAGATATATTTAATGCCTCTGCTATTTTTTTATTTGAAACACCTTTTACTATATAGCGGATAATCTCTATTTCCTTTTCTGTTACAGCATCAAAGGGATTCCCAAAACTTTCAATTTTTTCTATTTCCGCATTTTCAGGATCAGAATAAAATTCATTTCCTTTCAGAATTGTTTCTATAGCTTGCAAAATAACTAACCTAGCCTCCGATTTGAATATATATCCATTTACCTTTCTTTCCTTAAGAGTTTTATACAACTTTCTATCCTTTAAAGAAGATAACACGATAATTTTAGCGTCAGGCAATTTTTCCTGGATCAAAGAAATTATATCGAGCATATTTGTCCCTGGAACAACAAAATCAAGTATGAATACTTTATAATTCTCTCTCGAAATTTTTTCTCGAAAATTATCTTCGGTTAATACCGAGTCGACAGTATAATGCGTGTTTTCCGTTAAAACAAATTTCATTCCCTCTAAGAAAACTTCATGATCATCAAATAATAATACTTTAATTTTTACCATATTCTTCCGCTCTGAGTTTAACTTTAATTTTCGTCCCTACATTCACTTTTGTTTCTAATAGGAATGTACCACCTACTTTGTCAATCAAGTCCTTAACTATTTTCAAACCTAGACCCGTGCCTTTTTCATTTTCGGTACCGATAGTCGAAATGAGTTCATTTTTTATTAAAATCTTTTCCAACAAAATATCTGAAATACCAATACCTGAATCAGCGATTTCAATGCAAACAAAGGATTTTTGTTTTTTCACTTCAATTAGTATCGTCCCGTGTTTCGGTGTAAACTTAATTGCATTGGAAAACAAATTCATAAAAATTAATCTTAAACTATTTTGATCAGAAAACACGTACGTATTTTTTTTAAAATAGGGTAAAATTTCTATATTTTTATTTTTTGCTTCGGTTTGAAAAAAAAGAATTGTCTCCTCTAAAATTGGAATTAAATCTAAACGATTCATTTCCAATTCGCCCTTATCCTCTATTTGTGAATAAGACCAATTGAGCAAGTTCTCTAAAAGAAATCGATTCCGTTTTAGATTTTCACTCACCATTGAGAAATTCTTCTTTAATTCTATATTTGAGTATTTTTTCTTTTTAAATAAATATAGAACCTGATCCAAGTTTTCTAACGGATTTCTAAGGGTCTGCGAAATAATACTGAAGAGTTTATTTTTAATTAAATTAGCCTCTTTCAATTCTTCATTTATTTTCAGCAAATTATTAGTTTTATCCGCCACGTCTAACTTTAAATCATCCGCATATTGTTTCTCTATTTGAAGTAATTTTTCATATTCAGTGGAATATTTTTTAGAAATAGCGACCGCAAAGGTTATTGTTATTACAAAACAATTTTCTATAATAGCCCAATTATTTTGATGAATCAGATCCATTGCTTTGAAAGAATCCCAAAAGAAGAGCGGAAAAGATACAGTAGTCCCAACCACAATAATATTCCAACCAGGTCTTTTTTCTAAAAATGCCTTGATAAGTAATCCCATGGCTGCAAATATAAAAAGAATATTAATCAAAGTATGTATTCGAATCAGGTATTTATTTCTAAATAAAAACAAAGAAGGAAAAAAGATTGGAAGAATTTCAAGAACGCATACCCAAAAATAAAAAAAGAGAATAATCTTATGTACCCTCGTAAATTTATATTCAAAAAAAGAGCAGGCAAATAGGTAAACCGAAAATGTACCAAAAATAAGAGAGAATGCAACTAAAAAGAAGTGCAAATAAAAACTCTCCAAAAACCAATAATTAAATCTATAAACAAAAATTACAAATGATGCAACGGAAAAAACGATCCCCGAATAATAGAGATAAACCTTATCATTTCGAAGTCTCAAAAAAATCACAAGATGATAGATCCCTAAACCAATCATAGATATAGCAAAGGCTGAATTATAAATGACATGCCTATTAAATTCTGTTTTACAAAGATCAAATTCCCCAAAATAAGAAATATTCTGAGTACCTCCGGCTCCGCCTGAAAGGTTAGCTGTCTTTACAGCGATCAGATTGTCATCATTATAACGAACTAATTTCTGATCGATTCTAAAAAAATCTGCTCTAGGGTTGTTTTGAATTAATGTTCCATCGGAAGCGATTACTCCTAATTTGCCAATCAGAACTCCATTAAAATAAATTTCCGAAGCCTCTAAAAAATTAGGAGGTATAAATCCTAAATCCGAACCACGTAACTTATTCCCTATAAATAAATGAATTCTGTACCATCCGAAAATCTCGTTTCGATTTGAGCCAATCCAGGAAGCGGGAATATGAATGGAATCCCAATCTGAATCATTGTATTCATTTAATTTAAACCTTTCACTAAATCTATGACTTATCTTCCAATCGCCAACGAGAGAATAAAGCTTAGTATTTTCTAAAACCTCAATCTGAGACTTATCAGGAATATCCTCCGAAAATAACGAAGGAATACCTAAAGCCAAGTAAATCAAAATAGCGATTTGGATAAATTTTGTTTTCATTGATTGTCCTTAGGCAATGGCAAAAAAATTCGAAATGTAGAACCTTTCTCAAAAATACTTTCGATTTCCAACTTACCATTTAGTTTCTCAATAAAATCCATACATATTTTTAAACCAATGCCGGTTCCCAATTCTTTGTTCGTTCCTGGGAGAGATGCCAATTCATGCCTGGACAAAATCAATCTTAGCCGCTCCGGAGAGATCCCAATACCGTTATCCGAAATACTGACCACGGCATAATCGGAAGCCTTAGATATACGAATAGTAATTACACCTGATAGATTTGTGAATTTAATTGCATTGGAAATGATATTTCCAAAAACTACTCTAAGCGCATTTTCATTCGCCAAAACATTAGTATTAGTTAAATTCTCTGCCTTTAATAGGATTGACTTTTTGTTTGCTGCCGTTTGTAAAAATTCGATTAACTCTTGTAAAATTCTCTGCACGTCCACAATTTCCTGTGGCAAATTTCTATTTTCCTCTAACTCTGTATACGACCAATTTAGTAAATTTCCTAATAGGAACTTATTTCGCTTTAAATTTAACGATATATCATCTAAGTATTTCTTCAATTTTTCTTTAGAATAGTATTTCTTCAGAAATAAAAAAATGATTTCATTTAGTGTATTCAGTGGACTTCGTAAATCATGGGAGATAATAGTGAATATGCGATTCTTCAATTCATTTACTTGTATCAAAGACTCATTTGCATCGGCAAGTTCCTTTGTTTTTCGGATGACTTGCTTTCTTAAAGATTCTTTATATCCCTTCTGCATCTTAATTAATTTTTCATGAGTCTTAGCATTCTTTACCGCGATGGCATAAGAGTACGTTATCATAATAAGGATACTCCCCTCTGAAATAAACCATGGATAAACCTTGCTCGAGCTGAGTATTCGCATGATATCAATGACTAAAAATGGACTGGCAATAAAATAACCGAAAATTACAATTTTGGCTGATGATTTTTTCAAAAATACAGATCTGAGGATAATAATAAATGCTCGAATTGCAAAAAGAGTAGTTAATATAATATTGATTCTCACTAAGTGTAAGTTTCGAAATACTAACCAATCTTCATTTAAAATACAAGACAGATGTATGAGTAAGAAAAAAAAGTAAACTATTACAATAATTCTTTCATATTTATAAAGTACCTCATCAAATAAACTCTTTGCTAACAAATATAACAAAATACCTATTAGCCCCAAACTAAGTGTAAATAGTATATATTGTACAAAAAAGCTATCAATAAGCCAGAGATTTATTTTATAATTAACTAAAGTAAAAAAAGCAAATGAAAAACTAAGTAGACTATAATACAAAAAACTTTTTTCTTTTGGTTGCCCCAAAAAAAGAATTATATGATATATACCGAAAATACAAAGTAAAAAACAAATACCAGAAATCCATATTAGATTTCTATAGAATTTTTTTTTAGTTAACTCCCATTTGCCTAGATACGGTATATTGTAAATACCACCAAATCCCCCACGATAATTGGCAACTTCAATTGCTAAAATATTATCTCTATCATAAAAAACTAAATCAGATGGAATAAAATATAAATCTGACTTAGAATTTCTTTTCTTTATATTTCCGTTTTTATCAATCGCTCCAGATTTACCAATTAGAACTCCATTGAAATAGGCTCGATGAGCTTCTTGAATATTTGGGGTAATAAATCCTAAACTTTCACCTTTGAAATCAGAAGAAATTTTAATATGAAGTCGATACCATCCATTTCTGGTGTTTGGAACATTTCTGAATAACCAAATAGCAGGTAATGGAAATAATCCCCAACTAGTATCATCAAAATCTTTTTTATAAGCTTCTTGGATTTTACCGGAGTAAAATTTCCAGTCACCGGTGAGAGGATGAACTCTATCTATATCCGAAAGTTCCAACAATCCATTTCTTACCTGGTCGTCAGCAAAAACGAAAGAAAATAAAAGGAAAAATAAGATTAGGAATTGAAGAATTTTCTGCTGCATTATTTTTTTAAATAGTAGGTTCGCTTGTCTTTAGGAAACTTTTCTATCGCATAACGAAGCATTATCCGCTGGTTCTTAATTTCTTCAAATTCCTTTGCAACTTTTCGTAAATTCGGAACTGTGATTCCAATAAAAATATCGCCTTCTCCGTATTCGCCGCTACCAGTTTTAAAATATCCCTGTAGGAATTCTGCCTTCGTCGGATTAGAGATTTTTTTAAGATTGGATCTTAATTTATCGAGTTCCATAGTAATACTATACTCAAGCCAGATTGGTTTTCAGTAAAGAAAATTTTTTTAGACAGGATTAACAAGATTTACAGGATTAAAAATCCGAAAACCAATCTAATCTGAGTATATGATAAATAGCGAAATAGTTTTAGTAAGCATAGACAAGGCTTATGTAGAAGGATTTTATTTCAGTATTCATGGGATTTTTATAAAGTATAAAACGATCGAGCAAATATTGATTTGTATTGAAGTTAAAATTATTTCCATCTATATAGACAGGAAGGGAAGTAAATTTACTATAACTAGTCGCTATCGTCTCCTGTTGATAGCCGAATACCATACCTAACTCTCTAAAGTTATACTGATATCCTGCATGTAGTCTACTACTTATTACCTGCTGCGCAAGAGTCGCCGAAGTATAATATAAAATATTATTTGTATATCCAGTAATCTGATGCAATGAACCTGTATCATTTCCATTTATAGGCGTAAATGTATTTGTTGAAGCTTCTAAAAAAATAGAAAAAATCTCATTTAATAAATATTGCAATTTTGTTCCGAGAAATATCGCAGATGAATTTGTCTGCAATTCATAAAATTCTATCCCAACTAAATTTCCCGAAAAAAATGTGTACTGTGCAAAGTTTGTATTAAAATGTCTGCCTGAAACCTTCGGAGTTATAAATAGCTTATTAAAATTGAATTGATATCCTAAACCGCCATCGGTAATCGATAATTCAATCTCATTACTATTCAGTGTATTGGTTCCGCCTGCAATCCCCAAACCCAAATATCGATAACGGGGATTATACCCTGTTACGCGCTCACCTCCTTCAATACCCCTTGCCTCGAAGAATGCAAACAAAGTTCCCACTCCAATATTTTTACCATAAGAAATTCCAATTGGATTAAGATGACGGGATTTTTTATGACCATACCAATCTAAATTAAACTGGTTAGAATAAAATATAGAATCTTGCCTAAGCCTCGGTTCTAAATCTGAATGAAAACTACCTGATAATCCTGACAATGCTCCACTGATCCGAAATCCATCTGTGAGTGCAGGATTCTTATACTGCACTCCATTATTAAAATCTTCGTCCTCTTTTCCATACATAAAAGTAAACAGTCCTGTTAAGAGGAGCAATGGAATGAATTTTTTCATAGTATCTAGCTAATAACTTGGCATCTTTTATTTTTTTCAAGTTTAAAATAGAACATTTTTTAATTACTGAAGCGGATAAATTTTATTACACCTAAAAAACTTTTACTGCCTTCCAATGAAATGTTGAAAATCTCTGAAAATTATAATACAGTTAAGTTTTTTCTCGCACTATCGCAAATTTGCATTCAACTTCTTCGATGGCTAAAGCAAACCAAAATTTATCCCATTGCCCCATCACCATACCTATCATTTTAAATACATATTTCCGATTGCCTCCTTTTTAGCCACTAAGAGTATGGCAGTAAGGAGCGCGGAAATATAGAATGGACAAAGCCAAACTGCAAGCAATTGCCAATTTAGCGAAACTACGATTTGAAGAATCCCAATTAGACGGGATGTTAGAAGACTTCAATAAAATCATGGCTTATGTAGATAAAGTCAGCGAATTAAATACAAAAAGCGTCACAGAAGAAGAAATCTACGAATGGTCAGAAAACAAAGTTCGTCCCGATATTCTAGGGAATTCGATGACTAGAGATGAAATTTCTAAAATTGCACCCAAATTTGAAAATGGATATATAGTAGTTCCAAGGGTTATTGAAACATGATTTTTAAAAAATACTCCGAAATTAAACAATTATTAAACGAAAATAAAATCACCTCCACTGATTTATGTAATGCTTACCTAAAAAGAATCGAAGAAACAGACTCTAAAATAAAAGCCTTTTTATATTTGAATAAATCCCAAATTTTATCAGAAGCAGCAAATGCGGATAACAGGCGTAAGGCGGGAAAACCACTTTCTGAATTTGATGGAATTCCAATTGGAATCAAAGACAATATCTGTATCAAAGGAGAAAGAGTTTCTTGTGGATCTAAAATTTTAGAAAACTTTGTATCTCCTTACGATGCAACTGTAATTACGAAGTTAAAAGAAAAAGGATTCATTTTATTTCCGGGACTCAATATGGATGAATTCGCAATGGGTTCATCGACTGAAAATTCCGCTTACCAAGTCACAAAAAATCCTTTCGATACAAATAGAATTCCGGGCGGTTCCAGTGGCGGCTCTGCTGCGGCAGTGGCAGCTTCCATGCTTCCCATTTCCCTTGGCTCGGATACAGGCGGATCGATTCGTCAGCCTGCTTCGCTTTGTGGAGTGTTTGGATTAAAACCTACTTACGGCAGAGTTTCTCGTTACGGCTTAGTGGCGTATGCCTCTAGTCTAGACCAAATCGGTCCGTTTTCCAATGACCCACAGGGAATCATCGACGTTTTATCTGTGTTATCCGGTTCGGATTTGAATGATAGTACTGTTTCCGGTAAAGAGCCATTTTCCCCTTCCGAATTATCTAAAACCGATTTAAGTAAAGTAAAAATAGGAATCATGGCAAATGAAGGAGCCGAATGGGCACCCGACGTAAAGGAAAGATTTCACGGGATAATAGATAGTTTGCGTAAAAAGGGTGCTGAGATTGTGGAGCTAGATTTTAGCATTCACTCTTATTCAATTCCAATTTATTATATCATTGCAACCGCAGAGTGTTCTTCCAATCTTTCTCGTTTTGATGGGGTGCGATATGGGTATAGAACAGAAGAGCCAAAGAAATTAGAAGATGTCTATATTGAATCTAGAAGTAAAGGATTTGGAAACGAAGTAAAACGTAGAATTTTACTTGGAACATTTTCTCTTTCTTCTGGTTATTATGAAGCATACTATGGACAGGCGCAAAAGGCTAGAGTATTGATTAAACGTAGTTATGCGGAGTATTTCAAACAAGTAGATTTTATTTTACAACCTACATCTCCTACCACTGCATTTAAAGTTGGAGAAAAAACAAAAGACCCGGTGCAGATGTACAAGGCTGACGTGCTTACTACAAGTGTGAATTTAGCTGGACTTCCTGCGATTAGCATTCCTGCCGGTGTGGATAAGGATGGTTTGCCGATTGGACTCCAAGTGACTGCGAATAAATTCGAAGAAGGAAAGCTAATGTCCTTCGTCTCTGAACTTGCAACTCTCGAAGAATGCAAAGTGAAATTACCGGAGATGATTCAATGAGTGATCTCACTAAAAGAGTAATTCCTTGTTTAGATGTCAAAGGCGGAAGAGTAGTAAAAGGAATCCAGTTCGTAGACTTGAGAGACGCCGGTGATCCAGTAGAATGTGCCATTGCTTATGAAGAGCATAAAGCAGATGAACTTTGTTTTTTAGATATAACAGCATCGAGTGATAGAAGAGAAATTCTAATTCACTTAGTAGAATCAGTTGCAAGTAAAATATTTATTCCGTTCACGGTCGGTGGCGGCATAAACTCAGTAGCCACTGTAAGAGAAGTTTTAGTTCGTGGAGCTGATAAAGTTTCCATCAACACCGCAGCATTCGAAAATCCAAAACTTCTAAAAGACGCAAGTGAAATATTTGGTTCTCAGTGTATTGTTTGTGCGATAGACGCTAAATTCCACCCGGAAAGAAAAAGACATGAAGTATTTTTACACGGTGGCAGAACTGAAACTGGTCGCGAAGTATTAGACTGGGCAAGTGAAGCAGCTACCATGGGTGCAGGCGAAATACTATTAACCTCTATGGATAGAGATGGAACCAAAGATGGATTTGATATTCCTTTACTCAAATGTATTACTACCAATTTACAAATCCCTGTGATTGCAAGCGGTGGGGCTGGGAACGCGGAACATTTAGTAGAAGCAATTTTACGCGGTGGGGCTGACGCGGTACTTGCCGCTTCGATTTTTCATTTTAAAGAACAGTCTATTCTAGAAGTAAAAACTAGCATGAAAGAGATGGGTATTCCAGTCCGGTTATGATTTCGTTTGGCACAATTGACTTTGTAATCATCTTTCTATTCCTATTTTTTTCTTTATTCATTCCCTATTTATTTTCCAAAAAAGAAACTAGTGTAAAAGGATATTTTCAAGCTAGCGGAAAAATGTCCTGGTTTGTATCAGGCACTGCGATGGTCGCAACCACTTTTGCGGCAGATACCCCGTTAGCCGTAACGGAGCTAGTCGCCAAATACGGAATATCCGGTAACTGGCTCTGGTGGTATGGTTCGATTAGCTCCATTGTAACTGTTTATTTCTTTGCCCCTCTCTGGAAAAAGTCAGGAGTTCTTACGGACGTAGAGCTTGTGCATCTAAGATATAGTGGAATAGGTGCGGATATTCTTAGAATCTTCAAAGCTATTTATTTGGGATTTTTTATGAATGTTTTAATCTTAGCGTGGGTTAATTTAGCTATGATTAAAGTAGTTGAGGTATTGATTCCGGGGATACCTGCCTATCTGATTGTCAGCGGATTATTTTTATTTGCCTTTATTTATACTGCCTATATGGGACTAACTGGAATTTCCATTGCAGATACATTTCAATTTTTCTTTGCCATGTTTGGTTGCATAGTTCTTGCTTATTTTATTCTATCAATTCCCGAAGTAGGTGGGATTTCTGGGTTAAAGGAAAAACTTCCTGCGTCTTATTTTCAATTCATACCTGATTTTGAGAATCCTAGTTCTAAAGATTTTTCGATTGAGTCTTTTTTATTATTTATAGGAATTATTTGGTGGTCGAGTTGGTATCCGGGGGCTGAGCCTGGAGGGGGCGGGTACATCGCACAACGTATTTTGGCAGCAAAGGATGTGAAGTCTTCTCTACTTGCTTCTCTTTGGTTTACGATCGCCCATTACTTTGTTCGTCCCTGGCCTTGGATTCTTGTAGCACTTTCTAGTGTTGTACTATTTCCTGATTTATTATCGGATGATAAGGGTAAGGGTTATGTATTAGTAATGACTAAGGGTAATTTGCCGCAGGGACTTTTGGGACTTATGATTGCTGTATTTATGGCGGCTTATCTTTCTACGATTGCTACACATTTGAATTGGGGTTCTTCCTATTTAATCAATGATTTTTATAAAGCCTATCTGTCAAAGAAAAGAACCGATAAACACTATCTATGGATGAGTCAAATTTTTCAAATACTCATGATGATAGTTTCTCTTATCATTTCCTTTCATTTTATTAAAACGATTTCCGGGGTGTGGCAATTTTTATTGGAATGCGGAGCGGGTGTGGGGGTAGTTCTTATTTTGCGCTGGTACATTCCAAGGCTAAATGCTTGGTCGGAACTAACAGGATTTATCGCTCCTGCTTTTTTTTATTTCTTTGCCCATATTGGAGAAATTTCGCGCACTCTTTTTTTAATGACCGGTTACTCTCTATTTGTCTCTTTGGAGCGTTTTGATCTTGGTCTTGTTTCGCCTTATTCAGTTTTGTTTACTGTATTTGGAGTTATTCTTTCTGTCATTGTAGTTACATTTTTAACCCCCGAAGTAGATAAGGCAAGACTTCATCATTTTTACAACCGAGTTCATCCACCCGGAATTTTCTGGAAACGTTGGACGAAGGAAAATAGCATAGAACCGAAAGAAATTGGGATTGGACTATTGCATTCGTTTGTGCTTAGTCTAACTGGAATTTTACTTATTTTTAGTGGTCTTTTTAGTTTAGGAAACCTGATTTTAGAAAATTACCAACCTCTTGTAATGAGCATTTCCCTTTTTGTGTTTTCGATTGTGTTGACTTATCATTTATTCCCAAAGAATTTGGACGGGAAAATTTAGTTGGAATAAAAATAGCTAATTTTATTTGACACTTAGCCCTATAATAAAATCATAACAATATTCGCATTTCATGGCGTCGTGGCCAAGTGGCTAAGGCATGGCTCTGCAAAAGCTTGATCCCCGGTTCGAATCCGGGCGACGCCTGAACTGATAGGCTGCCTGACGAGCAACCGTTAGCCATCAGGCGGTAGGTTGCGAGGTCTGCTAGACGCGTTCATCAAACGCGGGGGCGAGAAGATTTTTTTTGACTTGCTTAGGTGGTGGAACTGGTAGACACCTGGGATAGCTTGGCTGCTGGGTGAGCGGCTTAGCGAACGGGAGGAAAAATCCTGTGAGAGCAATCTCGATTATGCGAATGTTTTTATTTATGCCTAGGTGGTGGAACTGGTAGACACCCAGGACTTAAAATCCTGTGAGAGCAATCTCGTGCGGGTTCGACCCCCGCCCTAGGTACCATAATAATTGGCTAATGCCAATTATTCTTTCCTAAACTTTCTTCCTAAAATCAACCAAAATGTGTGACGGGTATAAAAATACGGGAGAAATCTCGATTATGCGAATGTTTTTATTTATGCTTAGGTGGTGGAACTGGTAGACACCTAGGATAGCTTGGCTGCTGGGTTTGCGACCGAGCAAACGGGTGGAAAAATCCTGTGAGAGCAATCTTCCACCCCTTTCGCTCGCACTTTACTGATAGCGCGGCTCAAGACCATTCTCGCTTAGCCGCTCGAATATGGGTTCGACCCCCGCCCTAGGTACCATAATAATTGGCTAATGCCAATTATTCTTTCCTAAACTTTCTTCCTAAAATCAACCAAAATATGTGACGGGTATAAAAATACGGGAGAAATCTCGATTATACGAATGTTTTTATTTATGCCTAGGTGGTGGAACTGGTAGACACCTAGGATAGCTTGGCTGCTGGGTTTGCGACCGAGCAAACGGGTGGGAAAATCCTGTGAGAGCAATCTTCCACCCCTTTCGATCGCGCTTTACTGATAGCGCGGCTCAAGACCATTCTCGCTTAGCCGCTCGAATATCTTGAACACGCTGCAAAGAACAAAAGTAGAACAAACGACTTACTTTGATTATAGAATTGTCAACGGACAAAGCTCCAATGGTTCCAGATACTGCTGGGAAATTGAGACTACGAAATAGATTGTAAGAAGTCATCTCCTGAGAATCTAAGCCACGTGGAATCACGTTTACAAATACATTGGAGAGATTGGTAAAGACCTGAAATTTCTCTCTAACGAGTAGTTGTGCTGCAGTTCGATCGGCTTTGCTGCCTTCTGATTTTGCCTTAAAGATTGATAGTATTTTCATAAGTATGAGTTCCTTACCTCTCCTACCTCACTCCAATTTTGTCGGACTTGAGTGGTTATTTTGTATTTGCCTCTCTCTTCACATTCGATACAACGGGGATACTTTGTATTGTTCTCAAATACAATGAGGTTATTAAAATCTTCGTGAGTGGCTAATGGAAACTTTATGAATAAAAAAATACGGAAAAAATATTTTTTAAATTATTACGCAGTTGCACAGTGTAATGCGTATAGTATGTATTAGCCGCTATTTGATCGTTTAAATATTGTTAAGCAAAAAAAGTTTTAGAAAGCAAGTGAATCAGCAGTTGTTCGCAATTTGTATATATTACGGATACACTAAATAGTAGACCAAACTGTGGGGTAAAGATTCCTCTAAAGCGCCTAGAATTTTTTTTTTAGGCGGTTTACAGGATAGTTTAGAGGACAGTTTACCCCAATACTAAGTGTATCCGTAACACGAAGGAAATGTAATCCCCCTGCCCCCCTTTGCGAAAGGGGGTTTTGGAGTTGTGGAAATTTATAGGAATATAGATATACGAAATAAGAAAAAGTAATCCTTAGAACAAAGTCCCCGGCGAAGGCGTTGGTGAGCGTCTAGCGAAAGGGTGGAAGTAAAGGGGATACAGGGGATTATCTACACAAGCTGGAACGTAAACTTACTCAAATTACTAAGCACACAACAAAGAATAGTCTCAGAACCCTTGAGAGAAAGAAAATACTTATTATCCTCAATTTTTTTCCATAGACAAGATTAAGTCCTAGTCTGCATTCTTTCATCATAGAACCAAAATCCGTTGACGGTATATAGTAATGATTCGCTACTTGTAAAATTTTTGCAGGCTCAAATAGTTCAATATAACAAGTTTTAGACGTTGTATCATAAGGATAATTTTCATGAAGTAAAACACGAAGCTCAGAGGTTTCTACTTTGAATAAAATTTTTCTATCCAGGTCAAAATGATGCAAAGTAAATTCGAGGACTTGGTTTTCATACTTGTAGGAAAGCAAAGTAGAATCACCACTAGTAGAAATGATTTGGTTTAAAGTAAAGTCTGTTGTTTTCATAGATTAAAGTACTCCGCGAATTCTTCCCATTGCCCCCTGTTTACAATTTTATCTTTTAAAAATAAATGTCCATTACATTTTCCAATCGAATAGTAACTCATTTAAGATTACCACCGATGCACACGGATGGACACCGATAAAAGATTTGGGATTAAAGGAAATTCGGGGGGGACAGCCGTTAACCTCTAAATAGTTTTAGTATTATGACCTAGATTGTCACTTGCCCAGATCAGTGCTTTGTTTTTGTCTTGGAATAGGTAGTCGATTCTTCCACAGTCCTTCTTGGTTAGTGTTTGGGAGATGATACGCCCACTTGAGAAGACAGTTTGGAAATCGAGTGTCTCACAATTATTTAAAAATATCTTTCTTACTTCTTGTAAGAGTTTACAATACATTAGCCTTTCTTCTTTGGTTAGGTTTATTCCTTCGTCTAGTTTTGTTTCTAAGTTGCGTAAAGTTAGTAAATCATTGTCTGGTTTTGTGGTATCCATTTGGAAGATGGCTACTATTGTTAGTGTGATGGTGAGGATACTCAGGAGTATCCATTTCGTGGGTTTGGTTGTTTGTGTTGGTGGTGGGTTGGTTTGGATGTCTGGGGTTATGATAAGCATGGTGGGTCTCCTTTTTGTGTGTTTGGCTTTATTGAATAGGTTATTTAGTAACCAAAAATAACCTTTTGTAACCTTTTATATAAATCAAGGTGAAAAGTCAATGAAAAAAATATGATTGATTAAAAAAGTTAAAAAGCGAAGTTTACTTAGAGGTAAATATGTCAAAAGAATCCGAAGAAAGTAATAGCAAGTTTTCCATCACACTGAAACCGGAATTAAATAAAGCTCTTGAAGATGAAGTGAATAGAAAGGATAGAAAAAAGAACTTTATAGTAAACCTCGCCTTGAAGCTATTCCTTGAGAAGACAGAGAAGGAACGGGATAAGTTGTATCCATAAGGCAAAACTAATTTTTTTCACATTATCCAAATAAGAATATATGGCGAAACAATTAAAAGAAGATTCAATTACCAAAACAGATTTATTGGAATATATTCGTACCCAGGATGAATTCCGTTTTGAACTACAAATTTTTAAAAAATGTAAGGAAAAGGGTTTTGTTTGTAGCCATGGAGGGACATACGCAGACCCCATAACCGAAAAGACTCGTCAGTACGATCTACGGGTTCAAATAACGGAAGGAGCATATACAATATGGTTAGCCGCTGAATGTAAATTTCTAAGGAAAAATTTCCCATTGTTAATTAACCGAATACCTAGAGTTGAAAATGAATCATATCATGAATTAATATTTTCAAGCGACGATAAAAAGGAAATAGATGTTTTTGGAATTAATAATTCTTTAATTAAACCGAAATCGAAATCTCTCAGAGTAATTAAGAATAATAGTCTATACCCGAAGGGAGAACCTGTTGGAAAGTCAATTCAGCAAGTAGGAAGGCATTTAAGCTCAAATGAATTAATTTCAGAGAATAGTGAAATACATGAAAAATGGACACAGGCTTTGAACCAAGCATATGAATTAGTTAACTATGCTAAAGAAGATTATCAAAGATTCGAGGATCAAATGGCATGTTCTATTGTATTGCCGATTTTGATAATTCCAAATTCCACTTTATGGGTAATGGATTATAACATAAATGGAGAGGCAATAGGAGATATCTCAGAGGTTGATTCTTGTGACTTTTACTTTGGCAATAAAATTTCAATAAAAGATATATTTTCGTTCGGTTATACTTTTTCTCATTTAACAATTTTTACAGAGACTGGGTTTGAACATTATATCAATAATCTTTCAACGGATAAAAAAATATTCGATAATATTTTTCCTGCAAAAGCAAGCGATGTTATTAACTCAGAAAAAGCTAGTCCAATTTAATCATATCGAATTAACAAATCATTTTATTTTGGACATTTTTAAATTACTTCTTTTCGAGCATTCTCGTTTCCAGATAAAATGACAAGTTTTTTATAGCAATTTCCTACTTTCCCTTGACAAAAAATATCATTTAATTACGTTCTAACTTGTCTTTATCCTATTGTACTATAAAAGCTATATACCTTAGATAGTTACTTTGATAAAGTTAAATAGTAGAAACTTATGACAAATCAAAACCCGGAACAAGTTGCACGTGACCATATAGACAAACAACTAGTTGCCTCTGGATGGGTAATTCAAAGTATTAAAAAAATAAATCTACATGCAGGAGTGGGCGTAGCGGTTAAGGAGTATTTGACTGACGTTGGTCCGGCGGATTACGTGCTTTTTGTAGATGGGAAACCTTGCGGAATAATTGAAGCTAAGAGAGAAGAGGAAGGTCATAGAATCAGTGTGCATGAAACACAGGGGGAAGAGTATGCAAATGCAAAACTCAAACACCTCAACAATGATCCTTTGCCTTTTGTGTATATTAGCACAGGAGAGGTTACACGGTTTACAGACTTTACCGATCCAAAGCCAAGAGCTAGATCAGTCTTTTGTTTTCATCGACCCGAAACATTACGCGACTGGTACAAGAATTACACAGAAAATAAAAATAGTCCTTCTTTACTTAAAGCTAGGTTGCGAGACGCCTCTACATCACTGCGTGGAAGATTACATAACCTACCAACATTACCAACCGAGGGTTTGCGCGATTGTCAGATCAATGCTATTACAAAATTAGAAAAATCATTTAAAGAAAATCGACCGAGAGCTTTGATTCAAATGGCGACTGGATCAGGAAAAACATTTACGGCGATTACTTTCATCTATCGGTTATTAAAATACGCAAAAGCAAAACGAGTTTTATTTTTAGTAGATACGAAGAATTTAGGAGAGCAAGCAGAGCAAGAATTCATGTCGTTTGTTCCGAATGATGATAATAGAAAATTCACCGAACTCTATAGCGTCCAACGTTTAAAATCCAGTTATGTTGCTACAGATAGTCAAGTCTGTATTAGCACAATACAACGATTGTATTCTGTTTTAAAAGGATCTGAATTAGATGAAAAATTAGAAGAAGAAAATCCAAATGAAAGAAAATGGCAACCCAAAGAAGTTCCTCCAATAGAATACAATCCAAAGATTCCAATTGAGTTTTTTGATTTTATTGTGATTGATGAATGCCATAGAAGCATTTATAATCTGTGGAAACAAGTTCTAGAATACTTTGATGCATTTGAAGTGGGGCTAACGGCTACACCCGATAAACGAACAATAGGATATTTTGATCAAAACCAAGTAAGTGACTATTCTCATGAAATGGCAGTTGCAGATGGGGTGAATGTCGGGTATGAAGTTTTTATCATTGATACGAAAGTTACACAAGCAGGAGCGACTCTCTGGAAGGGCGAATACATTGAGCATAGAGAACGTCTGAGTTTTAAAAAAAGAATGCAGTTGCAAGATGAGGATGAAGCTTACTCTAAAATGCAATTAGATAAAGATGTTGTAAATCTCAATCAAATCAGAACTATAATAAAATCTTTCAAAGATAATCTACCAAATATTTTTAAAGACCGATATGACGAGAATGGAAACTTTGAAGTTCCAAAGACTTTAATCTTTGCAAAGACAGATAGCCATGCAGACGATATAATAAGAATTGTAAGAGAAGAATTTGCAGAAGAAAATAGATTCTGTAAAAAGATCACTTATAATTCAGACAAAGACAAAAAAGATGAAAATGATAATATAATCGAAAAAGGGGAAGACCCAAAAAGTAATCTAGCACAGTTTAGAAATGACTATCATCCTAGAATTGCGGTTACTGTGGATATGATTGCAACGGGAACTGACGTGAAGCCGCTAGAAGTTTTGCTTTTTATGAGAGATGTAAAAAGTATAAATTATTTTGAGCAGATGAAAGGTCGGGGAACAAGGACGATTAGCCTCGATGATTTAAGAAAAGTAACACCAACTGCTAGGTTTACGAAAGACCATTTTGTAATTGTAGATGCAATCGGAGTCACAAAGAGTTTAAAGACAGATAGCCGCCCGCTTGAAAAAAAGCCTGGCGTTGCCCTAAAAGAATTACTCCAAGCCATTGCAGTCGGAGCAAGAGAAGAAGAGTTATTTACCTCACTTGCCAGTCGTTTAATTCGATTAGAAAAACAACTGACTGAAAAGGAAAAACAGAAATTCAAAGAAAAGGCAAATGGGAAAACTATTCCACAAGTCGCAAAAGAGCTATTAAACGCATTTAATCCTGATTTACTAGAAGATATTGAAACAAAAGTAAAAGCAGAAAATAAAGACGCTGCCCCCAACGTCATTGAAGCAATCATCAAAAAAGAAACAGAGAAAATACAAAACGAAGCAGCGAGAATATTTACAGGTGAGTTAAATGAATTCATAGAAAATGTAAGAAAGACGCATGAACAAAGAATTGATTTATTGAATCCTGATGAAGTAATCCATGTAGGTTGGGACAAAGACAACAAGGAAAAAGCTGAGAAAATAGTAAAAGAATTTGCCAATTGGATGCAAGAGCATAAAGACGAATTAACCGCACTCCAGATTTTCTACAACGAACCTTTTCGCAGAAGGGAACTTACTTATTCAATGCTAAAAGAAGTCCTAGAAACACTTTTACGTGAAAAACCTGTATTAGCCCCTATCCACGTATGGCAAGCCTATGAAGCTCTAGGTCAATGCAAAGGATCCCCACTCAATGAGCTAACAGCACTTGTCTCCTTGATTCGAAAAGTAAGCGGGCTAGATTCTTCTATCACTTCTTACGACAAAATTGTAGATAAAAACTTCCAAGACTGGGTTTTCAAAAAACAAGCTGGAAAAACTAAATTCAACGAAGAACAAATGTTATGGCTTCGGATGATTAAAGAATACGTGGTAAATAGTTTTCATATAGAGAAGGAAGATTTCGATCTCGACCCTTTCAATCGTAACGGTGGTCTTGGTAAATTTTATCAATTATTCAAAGAGGATTATGAAAAGATTCTCGATGAGTTAAATGAAGTGTTGGCGGCGTAGTACTAGGATTAAAGGATTTTTGGATTATCATGATTAGCTTAATCGTAGAACATTGTCTGAATTAGGATTCGTAGAATTTTAGGATGATAGGATTAAGAGAAAGGAAGTTGAGTTGTCCTAAAAAAGCGGACAACTGATAAGGATAAGAGGAAATGAAAAAAACTTTTGAAATTAAATCGATGTTTTACAGAAGAAAAGTAATTCTTGCTCTCATTCAAATGTTTGGAGGAAAACTTTCTAAATTAGATTTTCAGAAGCTTCTTTTTTTATTTTCACAAAATCAAAAAGAACCTAGTTATGATTTTCTTCCTTATCGTTTTGGTTGTTATTCCGCACAGGCAAACCAGGATTTGAAAACAATGATTAAATACGATTTAGTCGAAGAGGATCCTGTAACATGGATTGTAAAAACAAGTATTAATTATAACGAAACCTTAAATTTACAAGATAGAAAGTATTTGAAAAGCATTTATTCTGATTTTAAAGATTTAAAAGGAGATTCATTAATTAGATATGTGTATAAGAATTTTCCTTTCTATGCAATTAGAAGTGAGATAGCAGAAAAGGTTTTAAAAAAATCTGAATTAGAAATCATTCAAAACTTACAACCAAATAAAAAAGAATCAGTTCTCTTTACGATTGGTTATGAAGGTAAGTCTGTAGAAAAATATGTGACTCTGCTATTAAATGAAAATGTAAAAGTACTTTGCGATGTAAGAAAAAACCCATTTAGCATGAAATACGGTTTTTCTAAAAGTCAGTTGAAAAATATATTAGAAAATGTAGGAATAGAATATATTCATGTTCCAAATTTAGGAATTGAATCTGATAAGAGAAAAAATCTAAAACAAGAAACTGACTATCAAAATCTATTTGTAGATTATGAAAGAAACATTTTACCAAAGATGACTGACGATTTAAAAAGTGTAGCAGAGATTTGTAAAACGAACAAGAGAGTGGCTTTGACTTGTTTTGAAAAGGAACATACTTCTTGTCATAGAAGCAGAACGGCTAATGCACTTTTGCCATTACTTTCCAATAAATTTTCCTTGGAACATATATAATCTATGAAGATGAAAATTCTAATCACAGTTAAAACGTATCCTGCGCTTTCTACGAAATATGGAGAGACTGTCTGCACGGCAGGGATTACGGAAGAAGGAAAATGGATTCGTATATATCCTCTCCCCTTTCGTAAATTAGATTATGATAAGCGTTTCAATAAATATGATTGGGTGGAGCTAGAACTAAAAAGAAATACAAATGATTTTCGCCCAGAGTCTTTTCGTCCGGTCAATTATGAAGAAATTAAAGATTTAGGAAAGATAGAAGCCGATGGGGATACTTGGGAAGAAAGACGAAAGTATGTAATGAAAAATGTATATACCAATCTGGCGAAATTGATTAAAGAAGCCAAAGATAAAAATATCTGCACATCACTTGCTGTCTTCAAGCCAACCAAAATTCATAAATTTACTTATGAAAAAACAGATAGGGAATGGGATTCTAAAAAAATTAATTTCGTAGAATCTGAAAAACGTCAATTGAATCTCTTCGAATCAGAGAATGAAGAGGACATTGAAAATTTTGAAGTAGTAGATAAGCTCCCTTACAAATTCAAGTATGAGTTTGAAGATGACTCTGGAAAAATTGCAAACCTTATGATTGAAGATTGGGAAACGGGAATGCTTTATTGGAATTCTTTAAAATCAGAATCTTGTAATGGTGATGAAATGAAAGCCTGCGAGAAAGTAAAAGAAAAATACTTTGATAATTTTGTTAAAACAAAAGATGTTTACTTCTATTTAGGAACTACCAAACAACATCATTATACCGCACCGAATCCTTTTGTTATCATTGGGGCGTTTTATCCGAAGCCTATCACGCAACCGGGATTGTTTGGGTAAGGTTGATATTTTAGGGGAACATTGTCTGAACCTTGATTCGCTTGATTATGGGATTACCTTGATAGGATTATTGTATAAGAAGATATGAAGTATGAAGACATTACAGGAAAAATAATTGGATGTGCTATGAAAGTTCATTCCACTTTGGGAAATGGATTTCAGGAAGTGATTTATCAAAGAGCATTGGCTATTGAATTCAAAAAACAAGAATTAAAATTTGAAAGAGAAATGGAGATGAGTATTTATTATGAAGGAGTCAATATTGGGACTCGAAGAGTAGATTTCTTTGTAGAAGATTTTATAATGGTTGAATTAAAGGCTGTTATCAAACTGGAAGATGTTCACTTGGCTCAGGCGATGAATTACTTAGAGGCATATAAAATGGAAATTGGTTTACTTATAAATTTTGGAGCAAAAAGTTTAGAATTTAAAAGGCTTCATAATAATAAACTGTTACCTTGATTTACTTTATAGGAGAACATTGTCTGAACCTTGATTTATGGGATTACCTTGATAGGAAAAGATTTCCTTTATACTAAATCAAGAAAATCCTTAAATCAGGAAAATCATGGTGCAGACAATGTACGAGTAAAAAGCAAACAATTACCAGGATTTAAGGATTGGCAGGATTTTGTTCTTGGAAACTTATTCTACTCAAGATAATCATGTAAATCAAGCAAATCATGGGCAAATATGAAAGAAGCAAACAATAATATACCGCAACATTGGAGATGGGCTAAAATTTCTGAGTTATGTAATGTCGTTCGAGGAGGTTCACCGCGTCCCGCAGGTGACCCAAAGTATTACGATGGAAGTATTCCTTTTTTAAAAGTAAGAGATTTAACAAAGGATAATAACACTTATTTGACAACCTTTGAATATACAATCAAAGAAGCCGGATTACACAAAACAAGAAAGATAGCACCTAATACATTATTATTATCGAATAGCGGTGCAACATTAGGAGTGCCCAAAATATGTATGATTAATGCAACTATGAATGATGGTATTGCTGCTTTCTTGGATTTAGATAAAAGAAGCAATTTATACTTATATTATTTTTGGCTTAGCAAGACTAGAGAGTTAAGAAATATAAATATGGGTGCTGCTCAACCAAACCTAAATACTGATATTATCAAAAATTACTTAATCCCTCTCCCACCTCTCCCCGAACAAGTCGCCATTGTAAACAAAATAGAAGAACTTTTCAGCGAATTAGAAAACGGGAAAGAACAATTATTAACCGCACAAAGGCAACTAAAGATATACCGCCAGAGTTTGTTGAAGGCAGCGTTTGAGGGACGGTTGACGAATGATTCACTTGATTTACCTGATTACCCTGATAGTAAAAGTATACCAAATACGAAATCAAGAAAATCCTTAAATCAAGAAAATCAAGGTGCAGACAATTTACCCCTAGGATGGAAGTGGGTGAAATTGGGGGAGGTTTGTGAAATAAATAGAGGTAAATCAAAGCATCGACCAAGAAATGAACCGTCTCTGTTTGGAGGTAAATACCCATTTATTCAAACAGGTGATATTCGAGCAGCAAACGGTGGGTATATTAACAATTTTAGTCAAACGTATAGCGAAAAAGGACTACAACAAAGTAAGCTGTGGGCTAAGGGTACATTATGTATAACAATAGCAGCTAATATAGGCGAAACAGCTATTTTAGGTCTAGATGCTTGTTTTCCTGATAGTGTCGTCGGCTTAGTATGTAATGAAAATTTACTATTAAATAAATATACAAATTATTTCTTTATTTCTCATAAATCGAAATTAGAGGAGTTGGCTCCTGCAACAGCACAAAAAAATATTAATGTTGATATTTTAGAAAAAGTAAATATCCCCCTCCCACCTCTCCCAGTCCAACAAGCGATAGTCGAAATACTAGAGAGCAAACTCACAGTATGCGACAAACTAGAAGAAACGATTAGCCACAGTCTAGAGCAAACGGAAACACTTAGGCAGAGTATATTGAAGAAAGCATTTGAGGGTAAGCTTTACCTTGATTAAAGGATTACCATGATAAGAAAAGACTTACTTAAAACGAAATCCTGCCAATCCTTAAATCCTGAAAATCTTGATCCAGACAGTGAGAAGTAAAGAGCCATGCAAAATAAAATAAAACTTTTTGAAAGTAAAAGAGTAAGAACACATTGGGATGCAGAAAAGGAGAAATGGTATTTCTCGATCGTAGATGTCGTTGCTGTTCTTACAGAAAGTCCTAATCCAAGAAAGTATTGGAGTGTTTTAAAGACTCGGTTAAAGCAAGAAGGAAGTCAGTTGGCTACAAATTGTAGTCAACTGAAAATGATGTCTTCTGATGGCAAAATGTACAATACCGATGTCGCTGATACTGAACAGCTATTGCGGCTAATTCAATCTATTCCTTCTCCAAAAGCAGAGCCATTTAAACAATGGTTAGCAAAAGTCGGCTACGAGCGAGTGCAAGAAATAGAAAATCCAGAACTTGCACAAGAACGGATGAAAGAATTATACGAACAAAAAGGTTATTCCAAAGACTGGATTGATAAACGACTTCGCGGAATTGCGATACGCCAAAATCTTACAGATGAATGGAAAGAGCGTGGAGTTCATTCTGAAAAAGATTATGCAATTCTCACTTCTGAAATTTCAAAGGCTACTTTTGGTTTAACTCCGACTGAATACAAACAAGTAAAAGGTTTAACAAAGAAAACACAAAACTTACGCGACCATATGACGGATTTAGAATTAATCTTCACAATGCTTGGCGAAAAAGTCACCACAGAAATTTCGAAGCAAGAAAAACCAGATACGTTTCATAAAAATAAGCAAGTAGCCAAGCGAGGCGGTAGTGTAGCGGGTAACGCGCGTAAGCAAACGGAAAAAGAGTTAGGGAAAAGTATAATTACAAAAGAAAACTTTTTACCATTACAAAAAATGAAAATCCAAACAAAGAAGAAAAAAAATGAGTAACAACACATCCTCCATCGTATCAAAAGTCTGGTCGTTTTGTAATCCACTACGTGATGTAGGTGTGGGTTACGGCGATTATCTGGAACAACTAACGTATTTGCTATTTTTAAAAATGGCGGATGAATATAGTAAACCTCCACACAATCGAAAATTAAATATTCCCAAGGCATATAATTGGGAAAGTTTGATTTCCAAAAAAGGTGCAGAGTTAGAAGTTCATTATGCAACACTACTTCGAGAGTTAAGCACACAAAAGGGAATCTTAGGACAGATATTTGTAAAGAGTCAGAATAAAATCCAAGACCCTGCGATGCTTGCCAAAGTAATTGATATGATTAACAGTGAGAACTGGCTTGTCATGGGTGCAGATGTTAAGGGAGATATTTACGAAGGACTGCTAGAGAAAAATGCAGAGGACGTAAAGAGTGGAGCGGGACAGTATTTTACGGCTCGTCCTTTGATTCGCGCAATGGTAGAATGTATTAGACCAGTTCCAGGCAAAACAATCGCAGATCCTGCCTGTGGAACAGGAGGATTCTTTTTAGCTGAATATGATTATTTAGTGGCTAATAACAAACTAGATAAAGAGCAAAATAAATTTTTAAAACTAAAGACATTCTTTGGAAATGAAATAGTTGCTGGAACTAGAAGACTAGCACTCATGAATTTATTTTTACACAATATCGGCGATATTGAGAGTGATAATTTTATTTCCTCTGCCGATGCTTTGATTGCAGCTTCACCGGATACTTATGATTATGTTCTTACCAACCCTCCCTTTGGAAAAAAAAGTTCTCAGACTTTTACAAACGAAGAAGGAAAACAAGAAAAAGATGACCTGACTTACAATCGTCAGGATTTTTGGGAGACTACAAGCAACAAACAATTAAACTTCGTTCAACATATCCGCACAATGTTAAAAACTACTGGACAAGCGGCGGTAGTTGTGCCGGATAACGTATTATTTGAAGGTGGTGTTGGTGAAAAGATACGTAAGAAGCTATTAGCCGTTACTGACTTGCATACAATCTTACGTTTACCTACAGGAATATTTTATGCCAACGGGGTAAAAGCTAATGTAATTTTCTTTGATAACAAACCTGCAAACAAAGACCCTTGGACAAAAGAAATCTGGGTCTATGATTATAGAACTAACGTTCACCATACTCTCAAGAAAAATCCTCTCAAGTTTGAAGACCTAAAAGATTTTATTACTTGTTACAATCCAACAAATCGAAGCAAACGCAAAGAAACCTTTCATGCAGAAAAAAATCCAGAAGGTAGATGGAGAAAGTTTTCTTATGAAGAAATAATTGCACGGGATAAAACGAGTTTAGATATTACTTGGTTGAAAGATAAGTCTCTCGCTGATTTGGATAATATTCCTGATCCTGATGTAATCGCTGATGATATTATTGAGAACTTAGAAGCTGGTCTTGCTAGTTTTCGGGAGATTATGACGCGCGTGGGTGGAAAGTGATAAAGATTATATTTCTCTTGATTCAAAAGATTTCCATGCTAAATTAAAATATAACAAAGATGGTTCTTTTTATTATTCTACAACTATAATGAGATAAGAATTAAATGCTTAATACTTTGTAGCCTAATTCAAATTATCCTCATCATTCAACATTTTATTGAAAGACCCGACTTGATCGAGAAAAAACATACGCTATTTTTTCTTTAACGTTCTGTTTACTTCCGAAACCAATGAATAAGTAATATAACCAAACGAAGCGAGAAAACAAAAAACCATAAAACAAATACCGTATAACGCAATCTCTTTTTCCAGTGGTGTCATTTTATAGTTCACCTATTTCGTTAATAGCATTCATATTCTTTGAAAACAAGACAATAAAAATTACATCTAATATTAAACTAAGAAAAATCCCTGCCATTATAAATTCAAAGTTTGAGTTACTTCTATAGAGACCTATTGAGCCGAATATTATTGCAATGTTGGTTATTGCTACTAGTCTTATTAATCTTAATAAATGTTTCGATAAACCTTTTAATTCATCCAATCTATTCATTCTTTTTTCCTTCTAAAGCTTTGTTAAGAATAACAACGTTTTGCCTTTGTTTATTAACTAGAGTTTGATTTATAGTATTCATAGACTTAGTTATTTTTGTAAAGTAAAAACCAGAGCCCCAGCAGGGTCTTAAATGGAGCATTGCGAAGTGTTAATACTAAAAAGTCTGAGTCCTCCCTTTCATCTGATGGATGAAACCTAGCAGATATTCGAGCGACCCTAGGAAGCGAAGAATGGGCTTTCATGAGCAGAGCGAAAAGAAAGAGTTGGACGCTCCTTCCGCCTGATGGGCTAACGGAGCTTCGTCGGGTTTTCTTTTTTCTTGCTTACTTCTTTTTTCTTTTTCATATCAAACTGCGACCGAGCAGTTTGGAGTTTGTGCTTCTCAGCACAAAGGGCGGAAAAAAAGAAGTAAGAAGGATACTCCCCCACGCTGGGCAAGCGGAAATAAAAAGAATCACATCTAAGAAAGAGAAAGTAAAGAGAATCTCAAAAGTGTAAACTTTTGAAAGTAGAGAAGGTCAGGTAATAGGGTGAAAAAGAAAAAAATTCGACAACGCCGATGCGTTAAGGATACGAAGGGGAAGTCGCATCCCCATCGCGACCATAGCTTGGCTGAAGGTGAGCGTCAAGCGAAAGGGTGGATAAAAGCCCGACGCGTTAGTCGGAAGAAGGAAAACAATCATACGAAGGATACGCCAAATACATAATAGCCGCGTAACGCCCAATGCAATTCGTCCCGTGATGTTTCAAAGGGGGTCTTAAGGGGTAATAACCCCTTATAAAGCAGCTTAGTAAGGGGATTTAGAGAATAGCTATATTGATTTCGATTTGTCCAAATCTAGAATATAGGTTCAGAGAAAGTGTAGTGGCTTTGACAAACTTGATAGAGGAATCATTGGTTTCGATAACGTTAGGTGTTGTAATATCAATGAATTGCCCACTAGTTGCAAAGATTCTAAGGGCATTACCAGTGGTCATGTTTCCAATCTCACCGATGATATCTTTGTATTCATCCTTGATACTTTCATCGTCAAGTGAGGGGACAAGTTGTTTTGCCATTTTATAGGCGGCATCGAAATTCATACTATAAACAACTTCACCTTTGTATGATCCTACAACTCCAATTACGATTGCAACCTCGTGGGAAGGGGCTGGGCTTTCTTTAATCTTGAGTTTACCTCTAATAAGTTCCACTTTTAGGGAATCTTTAAAGACTAAAGAAGCCGCTTCTATAAAGGGATTTACAAATTCCGCTCTAATTTCCATTTACTGTACCGATTTATCGTTTCTTTGAATAGGATATATGCCGTTTAGGCTTTGTTTGATTTCGTATAAAAACATTCTTACTTTATTACTATCGTTCATTGCCAAATCTTTCCCAACTGAATTATTAGCCTCGATTCCAAGGTCTTTGAATTCAACATAAAAAGTTCTTTCTTTATCTGTGTATGGTCCGCCGATTTTTCCTTTTCCGAATTGAACAGTCGTAATATCTTTCAAAAAAGTAGAGCCTGAGAGGAATTTAGGTAATTCATTTTTTGTTTCCTTTGCAGGGGTATTCAAACTAGATAGAGGGACTTTACTCAGTTCTTGTGGCTTCACGTTTGCAATTGCCCCTAGAGCAGCCAAATTAGCGTTATCTGCACCTTTGGCAGAAAGAATTTTTGCTTTTAAGTCAGACAATTTTTTTTCTTTTGCATCCGCTTGCAGTTTGTTAAAAATAATTGCCTTTCTAGACTCTAGAGGTTGTGGTTTTCCATCTGCTCCATTTGGAATTGATTTATTTGCCACTCCAGCATCGTATTCTTTTTGGATTTCTTCATCGGTAATAGCTGGAATTTCTCCTACTAATTTAGAAAGATCTTCATCGGTAAACGAGATATAAGAGAGAGAAAGTCTTACACCTTCTAGCTCGGACTTTACTTTTTTCTCGTCTTCTGTTTCTTTTATGTCAGAATATAAAAATCTTTCATAAAGTTCAGACGACAATACAGAATCCTGTCTATAATGCATAGGAACAGAAAGTAAAATGCGACGATAGATTTCATCTACGCTTTGTACTTCTTCTTTATCATATCCAGCAGACACTTTGGATTGGCTATGAATGCGTCTAGCTTCCTCTGAAATATCTGCCTTAATAGAAAGATCAGACACGTAATACCCAGAAGCAGTTCCAAGAACTTTATCTATTTTTAAGGATTTTACCTGATTAAATGCGCAGTTTTCCAACATAGAGCGATCATCAGCTATAGTTGGGTATCTTTGTTTGAACATATAATAACATTCTAGTCTTGCTGCCTTAAAATAATCAATGGGAATAGATTCATCCCCTACTTTTCCAGCGGTCATCTGGTCTTGTCCGGTGAGGGTTCTGAGCAGACTTTGTTCTGCGTCTCCGGGAATAAAAGTAAAAATTAGCATTACCACAAGTACTGCTATGAAAAGTCCTGCAAAAACTCTGTAAATCTTTTGTGCTAGGCTAACTGGTTCTTCTTCAAGTATCATCTTAACTCTCTTTATTTTCTTACTCTTTTTAAAATGGGATTCTTGTAAAGAAATAAAAACTACTTTACTTTTCACCATTTTAAGAGGATATTCAAGATATACATGATTTATCTTGCTACAATAATGATATTAATTGGTTTGCTGTTTTTTGTATTCGCAAGCCTAGGACCAGAGCTTGTTGCAAGTTCTAAGAAACCAAACAACAAATTTACCCCCAAAACGCAGGTAGTTCGTAATTCTCCCCGCGCCACAAAGAAAGTTTTATTTAATTTTCGCTACCCTGAGCAGAGAGGATCCAAGGAAGTCGAAAAAAGAATTCGACAGGAAAGAAAAATGGCGCCCACTCAGTTCAAACGAAGACAGGAAGAAAGTGAACTTGAGATGCCTACTCTCGACGAAGTTCCAGAGGAAAATTCTATTTCATCCTTTTATACAGCTTCGCATACAAGAATTGTAAATCCAATTCACGAAACACAAGAAAGAATTGAAACAATTCCAATGGAAGAAGAATCTTTTACTATAGAGCTGAATGGACTTTTATTTTTAGATTATTCTCGTAGTATTCCATTTCAAACCAAGGAACTTAAATCTATTCTGTGGAGCGAATCCATGTTTCAAAATTTTAAACGAATTGGAATTGCGCGCATCCAACATAAAAATAAATCCTTTAGGCTAATCACAGGTAACCTCTCACACGAATATTCCTTCTCTGAAATCGAAGAAGTTGTTTTCTTTGATGAGGCATTTAGCATTATCCCCAAAAAAAGGATTCTACCAATCCCACTTATCTTCAGCGAAGAAGTCGGAAAACTAAAAGCAGCCGTTACCCGAAACAGACCAGGATTAGAATGATTTTCAGGATTCTCATGATTAACGTGAGTTCGATATAAGTCCAAAGCCATAGAGTCGCATAGAAATGCGGTTTCTCGGTATTCTGCGCTCAAAAATCTATGCTTTTGCACGACCCCTCTCAAGAACTACAGATTGAGAAGCTATTTCAAATTATTCGAATCCCTTACGTCGAGTTCACGTTATTTGATAATTACACTTTGACCTTCTTTCGACAAATTATCCACACCTTCTAGGACAATGCAGCGAGAGGATTTTTCGAATACCTGTTCAACTACAAATCGGGCTAAATAGCGATACGTTCCAAAATCAGCTGGATCAATTACATAACCCACTAAACCACTTCGCACTTTATGATTCGAACCGGCGTTGATAATGATTTTATCTCCTTCGATTTTCATTACTTTCAAGGTAGGTTTTGGTTTTTCTTTCGGTTTTAGTTCTTCTGCAACGGTTTTACCCTTCGAACGAGGGTTGATTTCCGAAGGTTGAACAAATTCATCTTCTTCCGGAAAATACTCAGCGGATTCTAAAAGATTTTTATTAATTGTTTCCGTGTCGGCAAATGCTTGTTTAATTCCAATTGCCATATTCTGGACATCACTTCTCCGAACACTAATCATGTCTCGTTTGTCATCGTAATTAATTTTTACTTTTGCATTAGCCCCATATACAACTAGGTTTCGAAGAGATTGAATGTACATTTCCGTATCAGTATCTACGTTACCATTAGCCTCACGGTTAATATTTACAGGGTACACAATTCGAAAATCTAGCTCCATTGCACCTTTGCGTAAATCAATAGAGGTGATATAACCAAGCAAATATCCATCTATTCCTAATTCCCGTCCCCTCATATTCTCCCGTTCAATTTCTGTTCTGCGAAGTGCGTAATCAGTTGATATATCATAATGTCCCATCTCCGTTCCTTTATTACTCTTCATACTTGGATTTAATCTAGGTTTAATTACAATATCTTTTGTTGCTTTTTCTTCTTTTGATTCTATTGGTTCTTTGGCTTCTTTCGTTCCATTTTCTTCTTCCGCCAAATTGACTGTAAGGGCAGAATTACGTCCTCGTTCAATTTGTATCAAATCCTCTCTGTCTACAAGTGAAAACCTATGTGTCTCATAAAGCTCTGAAGTCAATATATCGGTTAACGCATAACGCACTAAATCTCCTTTATTACTTTGTGTTTGATCTATAAAAGTCAAAACTGCCAATTTATATTTCTGAGATTGAGGACCGGCGAGCGAGTTTGCTTTGGTTTCTACCTTTGCCATAGAAGGCATTGTAATTGGTTTTCCTTCCATTTTTTGTTTCTTAATATTTTCTGCCTCCCTAAGAGCTATGGGATCAGACAACTCTGTTATCCTTTTAAAAAAAGCCTCTCCCCTTGAATCAGAGATCGACGCATAACACCAAGTAAGTGCTTGTGCCAAATCACGATGACTGGAGTATTTTTTAGGAGAGTCATTTAGTATCGCATTACATTCATTATCCACTGGTTCATTGTTCATACTTTTAATTTGAATTGCATGTAAGGGAGCATTTTTATCATTACTCACTCTCTTGGAAAGATTCGTTAGAAATGTTTGAGCGTCCGTTTTCAACTTTTCTAGAACAGCGTCATTAGCTGTAAAAAAGCTTAGGTTACATCCCGAAAGTGTTTCTTTTTTTCTTTTATAATTATTTACCTTATAGATCACAATCTGCGCAAGCAAATGTGCCATTCTCTGGTAATCCTTTTCAATTGTTTTTTCATTTGCAAGATCATTATAAATAAAGAATTTTTCAAAATCAGAAACAATTCCACCTGTATAATGATACAGTTTTGTTTTTAACAAAAGAAATTTGTCCAGGTCTTCAATAGATATAACTTCAAACTGGGAAGTATTTTCCTTTAACCAAAATTCCGAATCTATATCTTTTTCTTTTTTTAAAAGATTATAATTATATTTCTTATCAAATTCATTTTTTTTATCTTCTTCATAATTAAGCGGTTTTAATTCCAAATTTCCTTTCATCTGGCATACTTCAAATTTATCTTTGGCGATTTCATTACTCTCACTGCTTCCTTCTCTTTGGTAAATGCCGGTTATTTCTGAGTATTCCTTAATTCTATCTCGTTCACTCATATTTCTTCTGCTTAAAAGTGCTTTGTCCGATTCCAACTTTTTTTGAGCGAGGAGTTTTAAAACAGTTATCTGTGAAACTTTGGTCTCGGTTCCATCACTCGGAATGGTGTAAGTATCTAACTCTTCATCGGAAATAGACTTTCCAGCAAAACTAACGCATTTTCTAAATCCAAAAAATCCTTTTATAATTTGCCAGGGAGTGCTACAAGTAAGTTGAAATTCGTAACTAGTCCTAAGTGCATCTAAAATTCCGCCAGGGGCTTGGTAGTTCTTTGCAATCATCAGGGTTGAATTTCCATATTTATCTCTATACCCTACACGAGCACCAAACTCTAAAAATTTTCGAACCATAACTTCATTTTTATTATAAACCGCCCACATAAGAGCCGTATTTCCATCTGCATTTCGAACATTCACATCAGATGTCAAAAGTAGCCTGTCATTTAATGCACCCATATTTCCTGTGAGGGCTGCATGATAAACTGGATCACTCGATGATAGGCTCGCACAATTAGTTAAAAATAGAAAAAGTAAATAGGTTAAAACTAGACTTATTTTTTTCATTCAAATTCTTCCGAAATTTATTTGGTTTTTTACTTCTTACAATATATAGAACATTTTTTAGTTCTACGGGAATGTTCTCTGTAAAGATATTATCAATAAATTTTTGTCAAACTGTTTTTTCATTTCCTCTTCTTTATTACTTTTATCTAATGTAGATTTTTGAGTTTAAAGAATTTTAAAGAAAGAATTTTTCTAAAAACGCGTACGGGAGATTCGGATGAAACAATTTCTATTTCTAATGCTGTTCCTAAGTTATAACCTATTTGCACAAAAAAGTGCAAATGTTCTAGTACGACCGCTAGTGAATGCGGGGGATAATTCGTATTATTGGTTTGCCGACGGGTTTTACAATAGCCTAATCTACAATCTCGGAATTGTAAAAAGTATAAATATGCAGTCAATAGAAGAAATGAATTCGGCTTACAACATACAGGAAAATGTAAATCAAAAACCAGATAAAAAAATCCTCTCCAAATTAAGTTTGGATTTAATCATATACGGCTCTTACACTATAAAAGAAAAAAGCATCAGTATCACTATTAAATTAAAAAGTAGAGGCGAATCAAAGAAAACCGCTACCTTTACGACTAACGGTACATTGGATAGTTTAGAAGTATTAGAAAAGGAATTGATTCAATCCATTTTCGAAGAATGTAAAGAGATTTTACCCGGTGATGTAAAAACTCCCGACCTTACTGATATTGAATTACATAAAATTTCCCTAAATAAATTACCCTTAAAATCATTCCAAAGTTATTCAAAAGGGTTAAATCTGCAAAATAAAAATCCTGGAGAAGCTATGAAATACTTTTTAGCAGCAGCAAAAGAGTCCTCAGAATTTCCAGGAATTTATTTGGCTATTGGAGAACATTTAAGTTTGAGGCAAAATCTTCCAGATAATTCATTACAATACCTAAATAAAGCATTAAACATTTTAAAAGAAAGAAAAGAAGAGGATACTCATAATTATCTGAAAGTCCTAAGCCAACTTGCACTCGCCTACTATAAAATAGGAGATAGAAAAAATGCTTTCGCCCATTATATTTTGACAAAACAGGCTTTCCAAAAACAAAATACATCAGGAGTTGCACTTGCTTTCATTTTAAATAAACTAGGGACTCTTTACTTAGATGCGGATAATCAAGATAATGCTATAGATTGTTTTTTAGTAGCAAAAAAAATCTATGAAAACCTAGATTTATATGACTCTTACTATTATGCAGAATTACAAAGTAGTATTGGTATGTTCTATTTTGACTCAGAGAAACAAAATGCTATTTTGCATCTAGAGGATGCAAAACAATCCTTCGAAGACAATAAGTATACGAATAATACAGAGTATGCGGATTGTTTAACTTATATTGGAAACTATCATCTACTGGAAAGTAAATATAATACTGCCATCGACCGGTATTTGAAAGCTCTCGAAATTTACCAAAAGATAGGATTTACTCGGTCTTTTTTCTTTGCAAGCCTACTGAATAATATGGGAATTATTTACCTCCACAAAGGAGATTTAAATCAGGCAAAAAGCTATTTTGAAAAATCTAAAAATCTTTTAGAAAATCTTAAATTGGAAGAGTCTTGGACATATTCCTCTGCACTTGTAAATCTGACCCAAACCTATTACCTTTTAAAAGAAAAAGATCATTATAAAAAAAATCTCCGCCTCGAATGGAAAATGCAAAAACGATTAATTAATGAACAAACAAAATACGTGGAAGAGTAAAACAAAATCTACGGTTGCGGTTACTAGGAATTAATCCTTTGGTAAAAGAATATGAAAACTTGTCCCTTTTCCTGTTTCCGTTTCGTAGATTAATTCTCCCTCATGTGTATCGACGATCCACTTACACATAAAAAGTCCAAGTCCAGTTCCTTTTGCTTTCCCTTCCGTTGCGAATGCCTGAAACATATTTGCTTTCACCGATTCCGGTAACCCAGGACCGTTATCAATTAGCGACAAAATGACCTTATCCTCTTCTTGGGTAGTTCGAATTGTAAAAACATATTCCTTCTTGCCATCATACATGGCTTCGATTGCATTCTTAGCAATATTTACAATTACCCGTCTCATCCTATCTTTATCTATGCGAATACTCCCTGTATACTGCAAGTCTAACAGGCATTTAACTCCCATATATTCAAAATCCAACGATAGAAACTGTTTTATATCTGTTAAAAATTCTACTAAGTTGATCTCTTGTAAATCTAGATTAATTTGACCCTTAGAAAAATCTAAAATTTCATACGTGAGATCGGTTAGCCTATCCATTTCACGTAAGATCAAACTTAAATTCTCCGCCTTCGACTCATCTGAAGTATCCTCCGCGTTTAATGTCTCGGCTAAGTATTTGATCGAAGCCATAGGATTTTTAATATCATGCACAATCCCCGCAGCCATCTGACCAACAAGAGAAAGTTTTTTTCGAGACTCCGCCAAAAGTTCAATTTCTTTTCGTTTATTTTCGCTGTCTAGATATAAATTGCCAAGCTGAGCTAACATTTCGTTGACTTGTGATGTGCGCTCCATTACTTTTTGTTCCATACTTGCGTATAGCAAGGAGTTCTCGATGCTGATAGCAATTTGAGAAGACAGAAATTGTAAAATTTCTACTCGGTGAGAAGTAAATACATTCGTGCTCAGATTATTTTCTAAGTAAACAACTCCAACGATATTACCCCGATAGAGAATCGGATAACATAGAATAGACTTAGGTTGCTTTTCTTTTACATACTCATCATTTGTAAAAATTCCTTTTTGAGATGCGTTATCTAATAAAATCATTTTTTTTGATCTAATTACATAGTTTACTATACCTATCGACAAATGAATATTATCCTCTAAAGATTTGGCTTTTAATACTTCCACCTTATCCGAATTTGAATTTCCTTCTGCCTGTATATACCAGTTTTCCTTTTCTTTCAAAAGAAAAAAGCCTTTCTCTGCTCCTGCATTTTCAATCAGAATTTGTAGCATCTTTTCGAGTAATCTTTCCAATTGAATTTCACCAGATATAGCCTGAGAGGCTTTCAAAATCGTATGTATATCTAGGCTTCCGCTGTTTGTCATTTTTGTAATTACTATCGAATCGTCAGTCAAATGGGAAATCGATTTTAAACTAACATCCGAAGTTCTAGAAGAGAGTTTCGTTAGTTTGGGATATTTCTCTTCTAGTTGTTTGACTTTAGGATTACATCCCCATCTTTGGTATGCGTAATGGGCTTCTTGCAAATGAATATCGGCATATCGCTCTTTGCCACTCTGTATCCAGAATTTTGCTACAAGCTCATTTGCAATCGCTTCTTCCAAAAGATATTCATGCTCTTTGGCAAGTGCAATTGCTTTTTCATAGAGATCAAGTGCCTTATTTGCATTACCCGCAAGTCGGGCAAGCTCTGCTTCTACTATAAAATACTTATGCCCGTAGTTCGCAGGACAATTTTCTGCCCAAATTTTCATTCGTTCTTGGTTCTTTTGGATTTGTCCTGAATAAGTCTCCTTATCCGCTTGAGATGAATCTATAGAATCTAGAAGAGAGAGGCAAGAAAGAGAATCGAAAAAATTATGCTCAGGAACGAACATCATTCCGAAACATCCACCTTCATAAGGCTCAGCTTCCCTTGCAAATACATAAGCATCTAGCGCAGAACCAAAGAGATAATTCAATGTTAGCTTATTCACATAGTAATTAAATAGCGTGGTGGAATTTTTAGTTTCTATCCAATGTAAAACTGTATTATCTTCATCAAATATCTCTCCTTTCAAACTAGCAAGATCATCATTCTCTAAAGAGGAAAGATTCAATGCTAGTTGATGATTTAGACCAAACATTAAAAATGCATCCGCTTCGTTCATCTTTCTAAAAATATGAGAATGCTTTTCAAATCCAATAATCACTTCTGCTAAATTTCTTCTCATTAAAAGTGACTGGAAATTATAATGATTCAAGCTGTAAGCAGCAAATTGTAAGTTACCGTTTGCCATTCCCGCTTGATGAGCTTCCAGCAAAATATCTAGGTTTTTGGCTGCATGATTTTTCCAATGATTAACCATCGTTGCGAATAGAAAATATACGGTACTCTTTAAAAAACCTAGATTGTATTTATCAACCAAGTCCATCGCCAATTTACCGTAGGCGTGACCTAGTTCAAAATTACCAATCGCAGAGCAAAGAATATTTCCAAACATAACGTAGCCCATAGGAGATATTACAGAACTTCCTTTTTCTAAAGAAAGATTGACCATTTTCATTACAAAAAGAGGAAACATCGAGGGAAGAGAAATATAAGACGCAATTGTCGTTCCAGCTAACAAGCGCATAATAGCACTTTGATCTGGAGCCGAATTTAAAGGCTCTTCTAGTAAATCAGATTTTTTTCTATTTGCTAATAATTGAGACGATTTTGCAAACTCAGATGTTGGGTCGTGCTCGTCCGGAAAAGTTACCCCCAATATTTCCAATGCCTCTAACCCTATTGTCAATGCCTCCCTTAGTTGAGTCCTGCTCGTATACAATTGAATTTTTATTTCATACACCGAAATTTTTTCTAAGATATCATTCGCTTTGTTTAAAATTAAATCAAAATATTTCTCTGCTTCTAGGTGATTTCCTATTAAATATTCAAGACGGCCGAGCTTAGAATAAATATTCAAAGCTAAATCATAGCTATCTTCCCATGGTTTAGCCGGAAGCAAAGAAGCAGCAAATCTAAAATTACCTACAGCACCATCATAAGCAGAAGAGGCTAATGCCTTATCACCCGCCAGTATATTCAAGTCTATGAGTCTGGATTTTTCTTCTTCACTTATAAGATCAATTCCCTGATTCAATTGACTGACAATTGCAAATACAAAGTCCTCCGTTTCTTCCGGCTTAGTCATCGCAAGTAAACATTTACCGATCGCATAATGCTTCTTAGCTTTTTCTTCCTCGGAGATTAAACTATAAGTTGCCTCTCTTACTTTATCATGCACGAAGCGAGCCTCGGCTTTTGTAAGCAACAAAAAGCCTTCATTGGAAATTGCAGTCAACTCTTGTTTAACCGCATTTATTTCCTGATTCGTCAAAGCAAAGAATGTTTCTAGTGAAAACGAATCTCCCACACAAGCGGCTAATTTGAGTAATTCTATCTGGCTTGGAGTAAGTTCCTGAACTTTCTCGACCATTAGGTCAATCACGTTCTCTGAAATTTTCACTTCTTGGATTTTAGAAATATCCCAATTCCATTGAGCTAAGACAGTGGGTTGCAACCGACTGTCTTTTAAAATCTCACTGTCCAAATAAACCAGTTCATCTTTATAAAACGATGTGAATAACTCGTTTACAAAAAAAGGATTTCCTTTCGTTTTCTCAAATAGAATACTCGCTAGTTCTTTTGCTTTTGCTTCGTCAGAATTTAAAGTATCACTGACTAAATGAGTGATATCGGAAATAGAAATTGGTTCGAGTAAAATCTCCTTGTAAGTAAACCCAGTCTTTTTTAAATTCTCGAGCATGGTAGAAAGCGGATCAGTCGGCAAAACCTCGTTATCCCGAAAAGATAACATAAGGTAGAGGTATTTCATTTCAGGATTAGAGAGAATGGTTTGGATGAGGTTAATACTAGGAGTATCCGCCCATTGCAAATCATCCAAGAAAATGGCGATAGGATGTTCCTTTGTGCAAAACGCTTGGACGAAATTTTGAAAGACCAAGTTGAAACGATTTTGTGATTCAGTAGACCCAAGTTCGGCTACTGGTGGTTGTTCTCCAATCAACGACTCTAGTTCAGGGATCACATCAATGATGACTTTTCCATTTGTACCGACTGCTCTCTGCAAATTCTCTTTCCATGAAACGAGCTTATCCTGGCTAACAGTCAATACCTGCTGAATCAAATTTTGAAATGCACTAGTAATCGCACTAAATGGAATAGACTTTTTGTACTGATCGAATTTTCCCGAAGCAAAGTAGCCTTTGTGCTGGGTGATTGGTTTATTGATTTCATTGATTAACGCCGATTTGCCGATACCGGATCTACCGGAAATTATATGTAGGGATGTCGCATATCGTAGGGACAGGTCACGACCTGTCCCTACATCGTTTCCATCCAACATCTCTTTGAATGTATCAATGATTTGATTAATTTCTTTTGTTCTTCCATACAATTTTTCGGGTATCTGGAATTTGCCGGAGAAATCGTGGGTGGCGATCTGTAAAGACGGTGGTTCGGCGGAGTTTATACCGAGCGAAGTCGAGGTGCTCACCAGCCGGTCATTAGAAG
This sequence comes from Leptospiraceae bacterium, assembly GCA_017996175.1. Lineage (GTDB taxonomy): Bacteria > Spirochaetota > Leptospiria > Leptospirales > Leptospiraceae > UBA2033. The sequence goes on along the minus strand of JAGOHK010000008.1, from coordinate 13,508 downwards.
AAGTTCGGTCGCTGAGCGTAGCCGAAGCGCACCATTCCAAATCATAAACCAAACCTGTAATGCTTTGGTACCTGTCCTCTGGATTCTTTTGTAATAATTTCATTACAATATCGGAAATTATTTTACCAGAGCCAGTGGTTTGCAACCCACTGTCTAGTAAGTATTCAAATGGAGATACCGGTGTCTTAGCTATATGTGCATGAACTAATTCCATCGGATCAGATGAGGTAAATGGTAATTCACCGGTCAACAACTGGTAGAAGGTAACGCCTAATGAGTAGTAGTCTGTTCGATAGTCAATCGTTCGATTCATTCGACCAGTTTGTTCAGGAGATATATAGGCTAACGTTCCTTCGAGAGAACTATTCAGTGGAGTATAGGCATTTTGTTTCTTTAGATAACTTGCATTTCCAAAGTCAATGATTTGTAACTTTCCAGTTTGCCTATTGAAAATAATATTATGCGGCTTAATGTCCTTATGCACTAGACCTAGCTTATGAACTTCACCCAAGGCTTGGGCTGCTTTTATCATTATGTTTAAAATTTCAGAGAAAGGAAATTTTCTAATTTCAGGCAAAATCCGAGAAAGCGCTTCTGCTCCAATATCTTCCAATACAATTACATAGCTATTCTTGTATCTCTCAAGTCCGAGCACTCGAACAACGCCAAGGCTGCTTACGCTGCTAGAACTGTTATTGTTATTATCGCCGCTAGTGTTTTGGATTTTTTCTAAAATTTCGTATTCTTGCTTAAATGCACTTAGTTCAAAGACAGACGGATACTCATCTTGTAGAGTTTTTAGTATGACCGGCTCATTGCCCCTAAGTGCCTTGTATACAATGCTTTTTTCTCCCGAATGGAGTTCAGTTTGAATGGCATACTCTGATAATAAAATCATTAAAATAAATCTCAGATTCAGTTAAATCAAAACGATACACCTAACGTCAACCGCAATCTTAGTTTTTATTTTTTTATAAATTTCTAATTCTATTTCTTTCGATTTTTTTTTGTTCAGAAAACTAATGTCTAATTCGTCTAATCGATGAAAAATAGCCTACCCTTAACTAAAAAACTTCTTGCTATTAATCAGACTCTAAATAGAATTCCCTTTGCCTAGGAGTAACTATGCCTGATATAAAATATGTATGCCTTTCCGATATGCATTTTGGTGCGCAAAATAGCCTTCTCACAAAACTCTCACCTGACGGTTTAAAACCAGACTTTCTATCTCCAAGTCCAGTTCTCACTTCTCTTGTAGAAAATCTTAAGAATTTAATTTCTGACAACCAAAACAAATCCCAAAAACCTACTTTAATTTTAATTGGGGATATTCTAGAGTTGGCGCTCTGCGAAACGAATGAAGCTGGAATGGTGTTTGATCGTTTTATTGATTTGATTTCTCCAAAAGGTAACGAATTATTTGGCGAAATTTATTATATTCCAGGAAACCACGACCATCATCTCTGGGAAATCGCACGTGAAATGCAATACCTCAAATACATCAAACGAATGGATGAAAAAAATAATCTTCCAGAGATGTGGCATACAACGAATATCTTCATAGAAAATTCTATCCATCCAACTACCTGCGATTTTATGAACGGAATCATTCAAAATCATGAACATCTAAAAAATTGCAGTGTGCAAGTAGCATATCCAAATTTTGGTTTACTCAATACGTCAGGCGAAAAAGCGATCATCTTACACCATGGACATTTTTTAGAAGATATTTACCTTCTCATGAGCACTATAAAAAGTTATATATTTCCAAATCAAACTGTCCCAGAAGATATTTGGGACATTGAAAAAGAAAACTTTGCTTGGATTGATTTTTTTTGGTCTACCATGGGCAGATCGGGTCAAGTAGGAAAAGGTGTGGAGCTAATTTACGATAAAATGACTGATGAAAAAAAATTCGCAGAGTTACTTCATAATATCGCAGTTAAGATTACACAAAATATTAAGAAGAGTGAAAATAGCGGAAGCGAAGAGACCACTTCCCTGTTTCGAAAATTCTCTCGTTTTTTTATTCGATTTATCCCCGGACAAAAAATAGAAAAAATCGTATACTCATTCTTAAAAATAACATTAGGCGCTATAGCAAAACACGAAAGAGCAGATTCAGATGGAAGTCTCTCTGACGAAATGAGAGGAAAACTCTTAGAGTATTTGAATACAACTCTAAAACGTCAAATTACAAGAGAGAAAAAAGAAAAAGCACCAAAAGAAATTGAGTTCATATTTGGACATACACATAAACCGTTTGCAGAAACGCTGGCAAATACCGATTATTCGAAACCGGTGCAAGTAGTAAACACAGGCGGCTGGGTTGTTGATACTGTAGATAGAAAAGATACTTATGGTGGAGCAGTGATACTAATCGATGAGAATCTAAACATTGCACCTGTGCAGCTCTACAAAGAAGCATATAAACCAAGTGAAACAAAGGTAAGTTTACTGAGAAATTCAAATCCAAATGAATTTGCGAATCGGATTTCTAAATTGATTTCTGATAGACAAAAATCTTTTCAAGAATTCTCAGAAATCGTAGACAAAGAAATAGATTTACGCATTATAAATTTAAAAGCAAAAATTAATAAATAAAGAAGATATAGTAAGGATAACAACTGTCATTCCCAAAATCTTTTGTCGGGAATCTCAAGTTCTACAGATTCCCGACTGAAAATTTCGGGAATGACAGAGAAAAATATGGAGAGAATGTTTATGTATGAAGCGGTGATTATTGGAAGTGGTTTTGGGGGCGGGATCAATGCCTGTCGATTGAGTAAAAAATGGTCCGGGGGCAAAGTGTTAGTATTCGAGCGCGGGAAACGTTATCCGATGTACTCGTTTGCAAGAACTCCACACCAGATGTCTAAGAACTTTTGGAATATTCCCTCTGAGACTAAGGGCGGTAATCCAAATGATGAAGAAACGCATGGTCTATTTGATATTCGTAACTTCGAGAAAATGGATGCGGTGATTTCCGCAGGTCTTGGCGGAGGATCCCTCATTTACGCAAACGTATTTTTAGAGCCGCCGGATTGGGTGTTTAACGAAAGATGGCCTGCGACTTGCAAAAAAGACAAACTCCAACCTTACTACAAAGTCGCAAAAGAGGTATTAGGCGCAAGACCCATTCCGACAAACAATGATCCATTACGAAAAATCCAACGTACAGAAAGATTCCAACAAGTCGCAAAAGAAATGGGACATGATTCTAATCTACTAGATATAAATGTATTTTTTGGGAATGATTTTAAAAATCCAACCCAGATAGGTATTCAAGAAAAAAATCGTTATGGAGCAACTCAAACTTCCTGTACTTACTGCGGAGAATGCGATGTAGGCTGTAACACACATTCTAAAAATACAATCGACCTAAACTATCTCTATGTAGCGGAAAACGTGCATAAGGCGGAAATACGAACAGAGCACCTAGTAAAAAAAATCGTTCCACTAAACCCAGACGGCAAAGAAGATCCAACATCCTATGGAAAAAATGGATATAGGATTTATTTTAGCGATTTGACTAAACCAGTTGGTGCAGGCAGAGAAGGATTTGTAGATAGCAGAAGAATCGTATTATCCGCAGGTGCTCTTGGCTCAACAGAACTTCTACTCAAATGCAAAAATGAATTTAAGACCCTGCCTAATATTTCTTCTAAACTCGGAGAAAGTTTTTCCGGAAATGGAGATTTTCTATCTTTTGTTATCAAAGGCAAAGAAGAATCCAATCCGAATTACGGACCGGTAATCACACAGGCAATTGACTTTAATCTCTATAAAAATCCTGACCCAAAAAGAGCCTTTGTATTAGAAGATGCAAGTTACCCTGCATTTGCCTCTTGGGCTGTCACTGGTGCTCCTACTCCTTCTCTTTGGAAATCTATTAAGTCTGTTGTTCGAGATATTTGGTATAAGATTACAAGAGGTGGAAGTGCTTACGGTAGATCTGGATATATTTTCAATGATATGCTTTCGAATGATCTCTCGCAAAATTCTAGTGTGCTTCTATTCATGGGAGTAGACAATTCAAATGGAAAAATGTATCTCAAAGATGGAGAGCTTAATATCAATTGGACGCAAGAAGAAAGTATGCCTCTATACGATAAAATCTTAGAAGTCTCTAAAAGATTTTATCAAATCACTAAGGCTAAGTTATGGTTTCCGCTCTTCAATTGGAATGCATTTACCAAAGACAACGTAACCGTTCATGCCTTGGGTGGATGCGTGTTAGCCGACACTCCCGATAAAGGAGTAACTAGTGCCGATCTCAAAACTTTCGGTCAAGTCTTCGGGTACTCTAATCTCTACGTCGCCGATGGAAGTATTGTTCCTACAGCAGTTGGTGCAAATCCAATTGCTACGATTAGTGCTTTATCCGAAATGGTCGCTGAGGGGATAACGGGGATTAAACCGGATGCAGGATTGAGGTAGACTTTAAAAGATTACCACCGATGAACACCGATAAAAGAACGATAAAAAATGGTATGGATTCGAACCAAACTAACAAATATTAAAACACTATCGTATTTTTTATCGGTGCCCTCGGTGTCCATAGCGTTAGCGGGTGGTAATCTTAAACAGGTTCCCCAAGTCTAGCAGCGATATATAGTATTATACCGCTTAGAACGATATCAACAAGCACCATGATGACAAACAAAGTTGGAGTTTTAATAAGCCAAGTCATAGTACCTTTGATAAAAATTCCTAGAATAGAAAGATTTACGAGTGCAACTAATATCCAGAATTTGCGTTTCGTTTTTGTATCTTGAATCGGAAAAGATTTAAGATACAAAAACGCACTTAGCAAAGAAAAAGCAGTTTGAAAAAAGTAACCTAAAATAGGGGCAGTAGTATAAAATCCAAGTTCCGGATGGGTAGAGTCAAAATTTAAAAGAGGTCCTAATTTGGTAGACGTTAGGGAAATGAACACCGGCAAATCAGCGTCATGCACTACAAAATCTAAAAGCCAATGTCCGAAAACTCCTAAAAATATCGCTATAAAAATTCCATTAGCTTTTTTCCAAAACTTAAAAATAGCGGCTACAATAATCCCAATTAGAATCGCACCCGTAATCGAATGCGAAACGATTTGTTGGTACAAAATCATATCTCCTATATACTGAAAAGGAGAATTTATTTTGGTAATCTCTAATGGCTCAGCTAGAGCAATCAAATTCAAATTGAGGATTACCCAAACTAATTCCACCGCTTCACTCGCAAGGAGCAGCGCCCAAAATGGAACCTCTTTAAATTTAGATCGTATTAAAAACGCAGTCGATAAGTGCCCAGCAGCAGTCATTGGAATTCCTATGATAATAAAATTAATTCTTTACTAGTATCTATCGTTTAATATATTTCAATTAATTTTTATTCCGAAAATAGTAAATAGAGATAAATCTATGAAATATATTCTAATCACCGGCACAAATTCTGGAATCGGCGAAGCGGCTAGCGAACTCCTTCTCAAAAAAGGTTATCATGTATTTGGTTCGGTTCGAGACAAAAAAATAGCCGACGCACTCAGTTCGAAACTGGGCGCAAACTTTACTCCACTCGTTTTTGACATCACGGATGAGGCAGCCGTTGCCAAGGCAGTTTCGATTGTAAAAAATAAACTTGGTAGCGAAGGACTCACAGCCCTTGTAAACAACGCAGGTATCGTTGTATCAGGTGCATTAAAAGATTTATCCGTTAGCGATTTCAAAAAACAAATGGATGTTAATGTTGTTGGAACTTTCCTAGTCACCAAAGCATTTCTTCCCTTGCTCGGTGCTGATAAAAATTCTTCTATAAAATCAGGCAGGATAATTAATATTAGCTCCCTTAGCGGTATACGCACATTTCCCTTCGTTGCAGCCTATTCCATTTCCAAACATGGGATGGAAGCCCTGACCGATGGGCTTAGAAGAGAACTGTTTCTGTATGGAATCGACGTAATCGGAATCCTTCCAGGTTCAGTCAATACCGCCCTCATTGGAAAAATGGAATCTGGAATTACAGAAACTGCAAAATCATCCGACTACGCTCCGATGCTTGCGAAATTTAAAGAGATGAATGAGGCAAAAGTCAAACAAGGAGTTCCGATAGAGAAAGTAGTAAATACAATTTTCGAAGCTATCGAAAACCCCAAACCTAAGCCTAGATACTACTTAAGAACCAGCTTTCTAACAGATTATTTACTTCCGAATATTCTACCGACAAGACTGTTCGATAAAATCATCGCTTCAAAATTAGGAATCAAAAAATGAAAATCAGAACCAAACCACTTTTCGCAACAACTCTATTTATTATAAATATCCTTATCTCCATTTTTTGCATTGGCGGTTACCCTTTATTTGCCTCTGATGCTGAGACAATTTTACTCAATCACGAAAATCCATCTTATGAAATAGCAAAACAAGCAAAAGTTTTTATAGATGATGAAAAGTCCTACACTATCGAAAAAATACTTACTCTTCCCGAATCAGATTTTGTTCCCCATAAAAATTTCAACTTCGGGCTATCTAAAAAAGCTTATTGGATAAAATTTCAAGCTATACCTGACAACTCTAATCAAGACTGGCTTTTAGAAATTTCTCATCCTGTTCTCGATCATGTTGATTTGTACATTCCAGAGGATAATGGGAATTACTCAGTTAAAAAATCAGGAGATGCGCTACCTTTTCATAATCGTACCATTAAACACCGAACATTTGTATTTGAGCTTCCCTTAAAAGAAAGCAAAACCAATATATTCTATATCCGAGTCAGCTCCGAAAGCACAGTATCAGTTCCGATGAGAATCTGGAACGAAAAAGCTATGACTGAAAATAGAGCCGATGAGCAAATGATTTTTGGGATTTATTATGGTTTAATCATTGCAATGGCTTTTTATAATTTATTTTTATTTATCTATGTAAGAGATTTAAGTTATTTGCACTATGTAATCTATATTATTTCATTTGGGGTATTACAAATGAGTTTGAATGGACTTGCCTTTCAATATTTATGGCCGAACTCCACTTGGCTTGCTAGCTATGCCCCAACTTTTTTAATTCCATTTTTGGCTGCATTCATTATTCAATTTACCAGATACTTTCTATTAACCACAGAAAAAGTTCCTAGAATCGATAAGTTTTTCAAATTCTGGTTTTGGTTCGGAATTATCTTAACGTTAAACGCAATGATAGTAAACATTTCCTCCATTTTATGGGTTTTAATTGCTTATCCGATGATTGGAATCCCATTCATGATTGGAACTGCTATTCGCGTTTGGTGGCAAGGGTACAAACCTGCTTCTTATTATTTGATTGCTTGGACAGCATTTTTTACGGGTGCGCTTCTCTATGCTTTAAAATCAGTCGGAATTTTACCAAATATTTTTATTACCTCTTATGGATTTCAAATCGGTGGGGCAATGGAAGTTATCCTACTCTCGATTGCACTTGCTGCAAGAATCAATATGATGAAAAAAGAAAAAGAAGAAGCACAAAAGTATGCAATTGAAATGCAAACTCTTCTTGCCAATTCCTACGCAAGGTTCGTTCCTAAACAATTTTTATCCAACCTTGGTAAAAATTCTATCTTAGATGTAAAACTGGGAGATCAAATTTCTAAAGAAATGACAGTCATGTTTTCGGACATTCGTTCTTTTACAGATTTGTCAGAAAAAATGACACCAGAGGAAAACTTTAATTTTATCAACTCTTACCTAAGTCGAATGAGTCCCATCATACAAACTCATCACGGTTATATAGATAAATTTATGGGCGACGGCATAATGGCATTATTCGATGGAAATCCAGACAATGCACTTAACGCCGCTATAGCAATGCAAAAACATATCGTAGTCTATAACGTTCATCGGGATACTCAGGGATATGAACCAATCCGGATTGGAATTGGAATGCATACCGGTAGACTCATGTTAGGCGCTATTGGAGGCATAGAGCGAATGGAAGGAACGGTTATTTCTGATTCAGTAAATCTTGGTTCTCGCATAGAAGGTCTTACTAAAATTTACGGAATTCAAATTGCTGTCAGTGAAAAAACATTCCTAACTCTGGATAATCCCAATAATTTCCACTTTCGATTTTTAGATCGTGTTCAAGTGAAGGGCAAAAAACAAGCAGTATCGGTATATGAAGTATTTGATGGGGATAATGAAAATAGCTTCTCGCTTAAGTTTAAAACGATTGGACTCTATGACCAGGGAATTGAACATTATTTTAAACAAAAATTCAAAGAAGCTAAAGAGTGCTTTTTGGAAGTCAGCAAAAAAAATCCGAACGATAAAGTTGCTTCTATTTACTTACAACGCTCTGACTATTATCTAGTACACGAGATTGAAGAAAATTGGGATGGAATATCGGTATTAACCGATAAATAGGGTATGAGTAAACTAAAAGTTCCGGGTCCACCTAAGAGTCATTTTATCTTTGGAAATTTACCAGATTTTCAAAAAAATCCTCCTGAGTATATTCTAAAAATCGTAAAAGAATACGGAAATATTTCTGCGATTAATCTGGCAGGATTTTTATGTGTAATTGTAAATGAGCCAGAAATAATCAAAGATATTATGATGACCAATCAAAAACAATTTGTGAAAGCTCATGCCTTTCGAATTTTACAAAAACTTTTAGGACAGGGACTTTTGACAAGTGAAGGTGAATTTCACAAACGTCAGAAACGTCTAGCGCAACCTTCATTTTTCAAAACTAGGATTCACTCCTATGCACCTAGTATGGTGGATTACACAAATAAGCTCCAACAAAATTGGAAAGAGGGAGAGACTATCGACATACACGAGGAGATGACAAGCGTTACCCTCGGAATTGTAGCGAAAACTCTTTTTAACGCAGAGGTCGGAACAGAGGAAGCAAGGGAAATTGGAGATGCACTTACCAAAGCACTTGGAATTTTTGATGAAGTATTAGCTAGTCCATTTGCAGATATACTTTTAAAAATTCCATTCCTTCCTGTTACATTACGATTTAAGAGTGCGCTAAAAAAACTGGACAAAGTAATTTATCGAACCATAGACGAACATCGAAAAAGCGGAAAAGACCAAGGTGATTTTTTATCTATGCTAATGCTTGCAAAGGACGAAGAAGGCACTGGGACTATGACAGACAAACAACTTCGAGATGAGGCTATTACCATTTTCCTCGCGGGTCATGAGACTACGGCTAACGCACTTTCTTGGACTCTATACCTACTCGCAAAAAATCCAGACAAAAAAGAAAAATTACTCGCTGAGATAGATTCTGTATTAGGAGAAAAATCACCAACAGCAGAGGATGTGCCTAAGCTAGAGTATGCGCTCATGGTATTTTCCGAAGCACTTCGTATGTATCCTCCCGTCTGGTGGACTGGTAGGGAAAATTTATCCGAGTATAAAATTGGCGACTATTCCTTTAAAAAAGGAACTATATTTGTAATTAGCCAGTATGCAATGCACCACGACACACGTTTTTATCCAGACCCATATAATTTTCGTCCTGAAAGATGGCTTCCAGAAGAATCTGAGTCTAAACCTAAGTTTGCGTTCTTTCCATTTGGTGCGGGAATTAGAATTTGTATCGGAAATCAATTCGCTGAACAAGAGGCTATTTTAGTATTAGCCTCTCTTTTTCAAAAATGGGATTTTCACACTGAAGAAAAAAAGGAAGTTCTTAGCACCATGCTTACCCTTCGTCCCAAGGATGGGATGAAGATGAGACTTATGAAAAGGAAAAAATAGTTATTTCTCCGTCAAAGTAGATACTCCTTTCCACTGATCCAAATTCTTTAAGAGATGCTCTACTCTCTCCAAAAATAATTTAGCCGCCTTATCATCTTTGGTTATATTTAAAACTTTCTCAAATAAATTTTGGGCTTCTGGAAAATTCCCAGCGTAAAAGGCAACAACTGCCTTTTCATAAATTTCTTTCGAAGCAAGTTTTGTCTTTAAAATATCCTCTGGGTAATAATCTAAAATTTCATACACTATAACTGGAAGAGTTTTTCCTTTTACAATTACATTATCCAGTAATCTAAATTTATACTTTCCTTTGTCTAACGTTTTATCAAGAGTATCCGCACTGACAATAATACCGACTCCGTACTGCTTGGTCATACTTTCTAATCTTGAAGAAAGATTAACTGCATCAGAAATTACAGTGGTATCCATACGTTTATCCTCACCTACAGTTCCAAGCATTAGCTCGCCCGTATGAATTCCAATCCCAATAGAAATGGGAGCGTAACCTTGATTAGCTCTATGATTATTGTAAACTTTGATTCCATCCATCATTTGAATAGATGCTTTGATCGCATCATCTGCATTACGAGGAAATAAAGCCATGATTGCGTCTCCAATATATTTATCAATGAAACCGTTATTCTCCCTTATACTAGGTCCCATTCTACTCAAATAAGAATTGATAAAATTAAAATTTTCCTCTGGAGTCATTTTCTCGGAGAGTTCGGTAAATGAGCGTATATCGCTAAATAATACAGACATTTCCTTTCGAATCTGATCTCCTAGTTTTACATCTACGATACTTTCTCGATTTAGAAAGCGCAAAAATTCTTCTGGCACAAAACGCTGGTAAGCCGCATTGAGTTCCGACATATTCGCATAAAGTCTTGCATTTTCAATAGAAATTGCTGCCTGTGAAGAAAGTAGGTTAAGTATTCTTAGCCGATCCTGTGTAAATGCTCCAGTAGAAACTTTATTTTCCAGATATAAAACACCAACCACTTTTCCCTGGGTCATAAGTGGAGTACAAATCACAGACCGAGGTTTAGAAGTTTGAATATAACCATCCGTTCCATATTTAGAGTCATTCAAAGCATCATCTAGAACTACGTTTTCCTTAGACCTGATTACAAAGTAAATCATATTCGTTGGGCAAATCGGTGTTGTCCCATCAATTGGAATGGATTGCAATATTTGAGAATCTTTCCCTGATTCAGAAATAGCTTCAGCATAGAATTTCTTTTTGGATTCTAGAATTAATATTCCCTTATCCGCTCCCGCATTTTGTAAAAGTGTAGTCATTAAATTTTTTAAAAGTCTATCCAATACTATTTCACCAGAAATAGATTGAGATGCTTTCATAACCGAAGCAAAGTCAAACGCCTCGTTGGAATTCTTCGTCATAGAAGTTGCAGCAATAGAGGTTGTTTTTGAATTGCTGATAGTTGTATGCGCAAAAGTAGTTCCTTTGCCCTCTGCTCGTTTAAGCTGAACTCCAGTGTATATTTTCTCCATCTGGCGCAACTTTGCTACCGCTCCCCAGATGTTATAAGCATTATAAGAATTCATTAGATAGGGAGTTGCAACCATTCTTCTACCTTTCGAAAGATAAAACTTTCCAGCAAGCTCTGAACATATCGCTTCATCATTTGGAAATCCTTTTTCCTTTGCTAATTCAATCGCCTTATCGTAATTAACCTCCGCTTGTTCTGATAGATTTTGTAATCTTGCTTGTTCGGCTAATAGCAAATAGTATCTATGATCATGATTGATTCCTGCATTCTCTGACCAGAATTTCATTTTCTTTAAATTCGATTTGAATCTTCTAAAAAGTTTACCGGAAGGTTTGGTCAAAAGATTAGATATAACTAACGATTCATAAAAATGAAAAATAGGAATGTTAATAGTAGATGTATCACTTTCGATTAATTTTCGAAACTGGTTAGAAAACTCTATCCCTTTTTCATAATTACTTAATAAAAATGAAAGAATAAGACTTTGCAAATAAAAATTTCCGATGGAGCTATTATCATTTTGCTCCTTCAATCTTTTTAAGTCTTCCACTGCATCAAAAATTTCACCACTGAGAAACGAGGGATCTTCTACTTTTCCAAGTAGATTTTCAGTCATTTGATAAAACGAGGCAGTTAGCCAATAGGCTGATTCCTGTCTCATACTCTTAATTTTTTTTGCATAGATTAAAAATTCTTTGTTTAACTGAGAAAGCTCTCTTCCTGCATAAAAAGAATTACGAAGATAGTTAAATATCGCGTATCCGCCATACGTCAAGTCGCCAGTTTGAAGAGCAATTTTATAAGCTTCTAGGAAGTTTTTAATTGTTTGCCCCAAAGTTTCTCTCCAATGAACTCCAAAAAGATTCATCACTGTTAGAATACTTGCATGGTATCTTGGATTGGGATGTTTTTCGTAAATCACAAGACATGCCTGACACATCTTATAACCTACATCAATTTTATTTAGAATACCGCATAGAATCAAAACATAACCCGCAAGTAGCGTTGGTGTTTGGTAAGAAATACCCTTTTTAAATGTGGTATGCATCGACTTAAAAATAAAAAGAGGGTTCAAATCCGGCATAGCAAGATAAGCCGATGATGCAATCGTGAGCATAAAGTCAAACGCAGCCAAATCTTTCGCATCGGTCAGAGTAGGAAGTTTATCCATATTCATGAGTTTTTTATCTGAAAATTTGATAATAGATCCGACTAAACCAAGACCCACATGTAACTTATTTGGTTTTCTTGGAAATTTTAATCCCAATTCATCGAGCATGGGAAAAGAAGATTCGATTGCTTCTATTAATCTATTCTGGGCTAAATAAGATCTGGTTTTAATATTGTAAATTTTTGTTTTATCTAAAACATCCTTACAATGCGGTAAAGCAATTTCAACCAACTCTTCGCAATCTTCATATTTCGTATTTATGTAAGAAGACTCCGCAATCTCAAAATAAAGAGAAAACAGTAAATCGTAATTTTCCTTCCATACATATATATTCTTTTCGGAAATATCTTCCCGTTTAATAGGTTGTTCCAGAAGAGTTAACGCATTTTTTGCATAACTGATGGCAGTTTCATAAGCAGCGGAAGATTTTGCTTTTGTACAAGCTTGCAGATTGAGTTTCGCAAACTTAACCTTATCCTCAATTGCAATATATTCCATTCCCTGATTTAGATGATTCACAATATCAAATAAATGATTCTCCAATTCAGATTCACTTGTACTTTTTAAAAGAAAATTTCCAATTTGAAAATGAAGTTTCGATTTTTCTTCTACAGGTATAAGAGTGTAAGCCGCTTGTTGGATGCGATCATGTAAAAATTTAAACTCAGCCGCTCCTGTAAAATTAATATCCAATTCTATATATTTATAATTTTCGTCTATTGGCTGTATTAAACCTGCTTGAATTGCCGAATGAAATTTTTTAAGAATTTCCCGCTTTGGTGCATTGGCAATTAGAGCGACACCCTCCAAAGAAAAACGATTTCCAACACAAGAAGCAACTCTCAGATAATACTGCACTTGTTCTGACAGCTTCTGAATCTTAGAGGTCATGAGTTCTACTACGTTATCCGAAATACTTAAATTTCTAATTTTCTCTAAATCCCATTTCCATGGTCTATGTCCTTTTGTTAAATCGAAAGTAGGATCAAAAACCAAATATTCTTCATTATAAAGTGATTTTAAAAATTCATTTGTAAAAAAAGGGTTTCCGCCCGTCTTTTCTTGAATCATACTAGCAAGTTCTCGAATAATT
>JAGOHK010000007.1 GCA_017996175.1 Leptospiraceae bacterium | reverse complement strand
CAATACTCCCACAACATCCACAACCGAAAAATACCATTCTTCGTTGTGCCAAATCCGCCGAATGCTTTTGCTTTCAAAGACTATGATTTTATTTTGCATACTGAATCCCCCTTAGTCCCCCTTTGCGAAAGGGGGTTCTGTGCTAACGTTTATCTTTTTTATATCGTAAATCTATTTCACTAAAAATTCTCCCTACTCCTAAACCCCCTTTCGCTTCCACCCTTCAGCTTTCGCTGACCAACGCCTTCGCCGGGGGCAGGGGGGATTTCATTTCTTCCTCAAATCCTCTAGCACATAACGCACGGATTCCACAAGGTCGATGGTGGCTAATGCGATATTAACCGGATTTTTTGGTTGAGTGAAAGATTTGAATTGCTCTTCCAAAAACAAAGCTTTCTCTAAATCTGTTTTTCTATCTAAAATCGAAGGCAGGTCTTTTAGATGTTCGAGAATTTTAATTCCTTTCGCTTTAAATTCATCAGCAAAGAAAAGTTCGAAGACCATACCGTCTATTACCCGCTCGAAGAATTCGGCAAAGGTATTCAGACTTGGATTTTTCATTTCTTGGGAAAGTTTTTTTCCAGTGATGATATAATCTACAATAGTCTCAAATGGTTTTTGTAATTCTGGATTGTCGATGGGTGCGCGGGGAATGGGGATTTTTTCTACATTATATTTATACCAGAAGGCAGTCCCCATTCCAGAGGTTGTACATATTTTATAATAATACCATTCACATACTTTTGAATTTAAAATTCCAATGAGATACTTATCGATATGACTTTGCATCGTAAATAAAGAATCTAAAACATAATGACTTTTATCATCGAAAGTAAATTTTGCAGTATCTGAAATTCTTCCCCAAATAATTTTAGGTTTAGCAAAATCTTCAAAGTAAGCAACATTATCTTGAATCTCATACCATTCGTAAGAACCGGGCTTTCTTCCTACACCAGGAGTAAGTTCTTTTTTGTATTGTAATAGGTAATCCTTTATATCAGGGTATTCATTAATGTTTATCCCCTTCCTAGTAAAAATAATCCATTGATCGGCAAATTCATAATAATACTTTTTTAAATCTCTTCCGCGTAACATTGGCTTAATAATATTGGCATTTTTTTTATTTTTGGTTAATTCCTTTTTTATTTCACCAGGGATTACAAATGCATTATTATATCCTGTCTTAATTCCATAGTTCATAACAATCTTAGGGCGAATATCCTCAATCTTGATTCCATTTCTTTCAATTATTGCCTTGATATCTGAACCTTCTTGTGTTCCAACACTCCATTCCGCATCAGATAGATTTACCAAATGCATTTTATTTTTTTCAAAAAATATAAATAGATTCGAACCTGCTTTATAATCACTTGTGATGCTGGCGGCTTCTAATTGTTTTGCGTTATGTTCTTTTTCTAGTAGTAGCATGTTAGGTTCTACAATTGCCGCATCAAATATTTGTGTATCTTCAAAGTTTAGTAATAGTAATGGATTGGAATTTTCTAGCAGATACTTGCGTAATGCCGCTCCGTATTGGGTTCGCATCCAGGAATTGGAAGTGATAAAGAACCCATATCCACCAGAGCACAAAAGCTCTATTTGCCTCTCATAGAATAGACAATAAATATCTCCCGTCTTGGTAAAAGTTTCATATTCCAACTGCTCAAACAAATCCGCCTGCTCTCGTATCTTCTGCAACTGTATATAAGGCGGATTACCTAGAATAATATCAAAGCCTGCAACCAAGTCCCCTCGCCTCTTAGGAGAGGGGCTAGATGTATTAGATTTTACAATATCAGCAGAGTGCGGGGAGAGGTAAAACACTTCTGGAAATTCCATTTGCCAGTGAAAGGTTTGGTTTCTTTTTAAGGACTTTGCACCTTCTGTGCCTAATTCGTATTCTTCGACAAACCTTGCGTCCAGTTTTTCTCGAAAGAGTAGATTGATTTTTTCTAATATACTTTGTAACTGTAATGCAAAGTTAGTAGATAAACTTGCAATATGAATCTGAGACAAATCAGACTTAATCTCTAAGGCTCTTTTGAAATCAGCACTGTCTAGTTTTTTATTCGCTAATATATTTCCCAAGTCTTCTAATTCGAGTAGAATTTTTCCTTTCTGTCCTAAAGCGAGAGAAAGTTTTTGAATCTTTGCTTTAAATTCTTTCGGAAGAGCTTCTAGGATTTTTTGTAATTGGTTTGTATCTTTAGCGGCAAACGAGAATAAGTCGTGACTCACAATATCTCTTTTCTTGGAATTGACAGGTGGCTCGGCTAATGTGATGTATCCCACAAGAGAGTTTCCCTCTCGCAAGTTGAAATGCACATTGGGGAATCGCACAAATGTATTTTTCTCTAGATTAAAATGCTTCGCCATTGTGAGAAAAAGTCTTGCCTTTGCTACCTTTAACGCCCGCCCACTTATATCTACCCCATAGATATTGCGAGACAGGATAATAAAGTATTTGATATACAAATAGAATTTTTCTTTTTCAAATTCTTTCTCAGGATGTAACTCTGTAATATCAATTTTTACTATTTCTCCTGTTTCATTTCCTGTTTGGATATAGAATTTTTTCTTTAGGTTGAGGCTAATCGCTCTTTTCCAGATTTCTTCATATACATGCACCATTGTTTCAATCGCAGACTCTAGAAAATGCGCACTCCCCACAGCAGGATCACAGATTTTTAAATGAGATACTAACTCAAATAAAAAGATCAACTCATCTTGATTTGCCTCTCGGATAATCGCGTATAGCCCAATCTCATTCTTCTCGGAAAACTTCTTTGTAAATTGTTTCTTGATATAATCTAGAATTGCTTTTTCAGACATCCCTGTTGTAATGTCTTCGGGAGTATAAAAAGAACCAGTTCCTTTTTTCTCTTCTGATAAATCTGAACTTTGAAGCTCTTCTAATAACTCTTGCTTGATTTTTTCTCTTGCCTCGTATCCAGTAATTAGTTCGCTACTGGTATCAGAATCAGTTTCTCGACCCATTACTATTTTCAGAAAAGGTTTTAGACCGCTACCAACTGGAAAATGAGATTCTACTAATTGAAATCCACTCAGATAAAAGTATCCAATGGCAAACTTAGCTTCTTTGGAATGAGGTAATTCTTCCTGAATATAGGAAACTACTTCTCTTCCTTCGCTATTATCTAAAATTTTATTTGCCAAAACTAATTACCTATGCCCAGAATACCATAGCATCCTGACAAAATAGGCAGAAAAGGTAAAGTTTTAATTTTGAAAGTTTAGAAAACTTTAGAATTTCTCATATCTATCTTTTTTAGGATTACGATATGCTTATCACAGAAGTTGTGACATCTATTTAATCAAAATTATATTCAACCTTCTTCAGTTCCTGTCCTATCAAACCTGTCTCGTATATCGCTTAAAATTTCATCATTATTATCAATTTCAAAAGCACTATAACATTCGAACGGAAATGGAACACCTGTTTCCCTATTTAACTGCTGAATTCGAATTTCAACATTCTCTTGTTGCGTTTTCCCAATTTTAATTATATTATCCTGAAATTTTTCATTCGTTAAAATGTAAATTATCCCTCTTGCCATTCCTATACTCCTAAGCGTAAATGCTTTGTATAAATGCAATTTACATTGGTATGATACCTAATTCTGTTAATTTATCTACTTCTAATTCGATCGAACTGCTCATTTCTCCTTCTTCGCCAATAACTTCTCAATCACAGTCCGCATATAATTAGCAATAGACCGATTTTCTTTTTTAGCATTATTCTCAATCGCAGTATATACCAAATGACAAAAATAATTTGCGATTGAATTTTTAGAAATAGCATTTGGTAGAAGCAAATGCAGTCTTTTTTATTTGCACAGGTGCATTTTATTTTGGCATTTACTTTAAATCTCTTCCGAGACATCGAAAATAGATGTGTGGTTTTTTGTTTCTGACTTTGTTATAACCTTACGGATACAACTTATCTCTATCCTTCTCCGGCTTTTCTAGAAAAACCTTCAAGGCAAGATTCACAATAAAATTACTAGACCTAGACTTCCGTTTGGTTTCTTCTTCTAACTCCTCGTTCATTTCACTGGGAACTTGAATGGAAAAGATTATTTTTTCTTTGTCTGCCATTTTTGCCGCGGAGTACTTTAATCTATGAATACAACAGAACTTACTTTAAACCAAATCATTTCTACAAGTGGAGATTCTACTTTGCTTTCTTACAAGTATGAAAACCAAGTTTTGGAATTTACTTTGCATCATTACGAGTTAGATAGAAATATTCTATTCAAAGTAGAAACCTCTGAGCTTCGTGTTTTGCTTCATGAAAATTATCCAAATGATACAACGTCTAAGACTTGTTTTATAGAATTAATCGAACTTACAAAAATCCTACAAGTAGCGAATCATCACTATATACCGTCATCAGACTTTGGCTCTATGATGAAAGAATGCAAACTCGGACTTAATCTTGTCTATGGAAAAAAAGTGGAGGATAATAAGTATTTTCTCTCTCTCAAAGGATCTGAGACTATTCTTTGTTGTGTGCTGAGTAATTTGAGTAAGTTTACGTTTTACCTTGTGTAGATAATCCCCTGTATCCCCTTTACTTCCACCCTTTCGCTAGACGCTCACCAACGCCTTCGCCGGGGACGCTGTTCTAAGGATTACTTTTTATTATTTCGTTAACCAATAATCCGAAAAATTCCCACAACACAAAAACCCCCTTTCGCAAAGGGGGACTAAGGGGGATTACATTTCCTTCGTGTTACGGATACACTTAGTATTGGGGTAAACTGTCCTCTAAACTATCCTGTAAAGCGCCTAAAAAAAAAATTCTAGGCGCTTTAGAGGAATCTTTACCCCACAGTTTGGTCTACTCTTTAGTGTATCCGTAATATACACAAATTGCGAACAAATCGTTTTAAATTCCGGAATAAGCCATTTCTTTTAACCTTCTTAGATTAAAAATAGAAAGCTGACCAAATAGCGGCTAATACGCTCATTACCCTTCCCATTTACGGTATATCAACGGATATTCCGCTTGTACTACTTTTGTTCTTTGCAGCAGTTGCTAATTCTGGTATCTTAGAGGGACTCATATTCCTCTATGCCAAGTTTTTAGAAGGTAAACTAAAACCAAGGAGGCGGAAGGCATAGTATTCTATTGATTAATTCCTTTTTTGAGGATGGGCAACCATCCTCTTTTTTTATTACCTTTATCTCATTAATGTCTTTAACGCGAAGCATATAAATTCACGAAGCCTTCCAAAACCAAAATAAAAACCATCGTATCTTTTATCGTTACTTTATCGGTGTCCATCGGTGGTAATCTTTCATTTCACAACTACTTCTCTCGCCACGTCTTCCTTTCGGATAAAGCCGTATAGGTCGCCTTTTTTTACGGCAGCGTAACCTTCTGAAAAATTTTCGCCATTGTCGAATTGGGGTTTCACTACGTATTCCCCGTAGCGGTTGATGTAACCTACTTTTTTTCCAACTGCCACAACAGCCAAGTCTTCATAGAACGAGTCCGCAAAATCGAACTTAGCCTCAATCACCACCTTACCGGATCTATCCAGATAACCGTATTTATCCCCTTTACTGAAAACAGCTCTACCTTCTCTAAAATGAAATGCGTCATGGTACATTTGTTCTAAACTTGGTTTGACAACAAAATCACCCTGTTTGTTAATGTATCCATATTTATCTTTTACACGCACACGCGCTAAACCTTCATAAAATGAGTTCGCAAAATCGAAACTGGGTTTAATAGCTCTTTTCCCATACTTGTTAATAAAAAAATACTTTCCATTTTGTTTTACAGATGCGAGACCTTCTTTAAAAGAATTTGCTTCTTGGAATTGAAAGCCAATTATTTTTTCTCCCTTTTCATTTATAAATCCAAAATTCCCTTTTTGGCTAACGCAGGATAACCCTTCTTGGAACAATTCAACTAAGTCGTATATGGCTGGAATGACTACTTTTCCTTGTAAATTGATAAAACCGTATTTGCCATTAGCCTTAAACCAGGTGAGTGTATCAAAAAATTCTCCTGCATCTTGGAATTGTAAAGGGATTTCTACTTTTCCATTTTTTCCAATAAACCCGGTTTTATTATCTTTCACTACTTTTGCTAGTCCATAACGAAAGGAGAAGTTAGGATAATCAAAATTAGTCGTAATAACTAGATTTCCCGACAAATCAATATAACCCTCTTTTGTTTTTTTCTTTTCTTGGAATTTTACGAACGCTAGTTTATCCTGAAAAGGCTCTACCATTCCAAACTTAGGTTCAATAAAAAAATCTACCTTGTCTGTACTCGCCACTAATTTATAACTTGGCTCTGGCTTAACTATACTCGTTACTGCTTCCTCTTTGTCTTCTTTAGTTTCTATGTTAACAACTGGAATATCGTTAGTAACCTCTTCAGGCTCAGGCTCTGTCTTGGATTGGAATAAATTGCAATTAATCAGAAACGTTATTAGGAAAAGGCTTACGCCAAGTAGTCGAAGGAATTGGTTCATGTGGATAGATTTTTTCTACTTAGTATTGATTCAAGTAGAAAAGTAGGAAGCCATGGAAAAGCAAAGAAAAGGACTTTCAAGGAATTTTGCATTAGACGAAAAAACTTTCTCTTTCTTTTTTTCTTTCTTGACAAATTTCAAAAAATGTTACAAATAAAACGATTTTTTCGAAAACAATAAACGAGGAGAAATGGTTTTGAAACAAAAGAATTCTATTTTATTTTTATTCTTGGCTGGTGTTGGGATGACACAGTTGCACTCGGAGATTCTAAATTATCGTAAAATCAAAGTGCAAGAAGAAAAACCCATAACTCCCAATACTTCCGACAGAGAAATTATAAAAGCTTACCCATTTATTTCGGAAGTAAAACAATATACGACTGACTCAATTCCTAAACCAAACACACCGCCGATTCCAGAAAAAGAAAAAATCATCGTTCCGCTAACCCCTCCATCTGACCCAGCGCGACCGCAGGTGAAACAATCCTCTCAGTTTACCCGCCCGTTCAACCAAAAGCTGATTGCGACGGTAAATTTTTCTCCTAATCCAGAAAATCCACATAAGGGAATTGTTTTTAGTCCAATCGAGATTGGTTCTGTCCTATCCTCTATGGAAGGACGTGTTGTTGCTATCGACTACATGGACGGGTATTATAATTACGTAATCATAGAGCACCCGAACGGATATTTTACTGTGTATGGAAATTTAGAGGAAGTATTTGTAGCCGAAGGTCAAACAGTAAAAAAAGGGGAGACTTTAGGGAACTTGGTAAAGGAAAAAGGATTGTATTTCCAAGTAAATCAAGGAAAAAAGACTTTGGATCCAATTAGTTTAATTAAAAGTTAGATAAAAAGATTGGTTTTTTGACGATTGTTATAATAATAGTGAAAATAGAAGGGATACGCTCTTGGCAGGACCAATAATAAGAAATTACAAAGCTGGCTCGATTGTCTATTTTGAAAAAGACAGGGCAGAAGATATTTACGTCTTACAAAATGGACGCGTGATTCTTACGTACATGTCCGTAGACAGTAAAATGGAAATCAAAGAAGATGTTAAATTAGGTGAGTTCTTTGGTGTAAAATCTGCTCTCGGTCGTTATCCTAGAGAGGAGACCGCACAAGTAATTGGGGGAGCAAGTATCCTCGTTTTTAAATTGGCTGACTTTGAAGTTTTTGTAGCGAACAAAACGCATCTTATCCTCAAGATGATGAAAGTATTTTCTAGCCAACTCCGCCAAATCCATGGAAAAGTCCGAGAGAATTTAGGTCAATTTGGAGATCAAAAATCTCCTGCCTTTGAACTTATGAATGTGGCAGAAGTATTTCATAAAACAGGAAATTTTGAACATGCTGTTTATGCATATAATAAATATATCGAACATTATCCTACGGGCAATTACGCAAGCAGAGCACAGGAATTAGCTAAGATAGCATCCAAAAGTTCGATGTTTCCAATGAATATGCCTGAGTTAGTCTATGAAGCAGAGCGTCGGGAACCGTCAAAGCTAGCAGCTTCTTTAAATCGTCCGGCAAATCCAGCAGCAACTGCGACAAAAATCCAAGCTCTAAGTACAGATCTTTCCATTGCTGACTCTATTGCAGAGGCTGATGATTTGTATGAGTCAGGAAATTACCAAGGAGCATTAGCTGGGTATAAGTCTTTATTAGCGTTACCTCCCGCAGCTCCTGGCGATGAAAAACATATCGAAAATGCTTACTTTTTTTATGGGATGTCTCAATTAAAATTAGAACAATGGGACGCCGCATACGGCTCGTTATCCGCTTATGTAAAAAAATATTCTAAAGGTGAGAAAGTAAAAGAAGCAATTTATAATTTAGGTTTTGTTTCTGAAAGCAAAGGGGAAAAAGACAAAGCCATCATGCTCTATAAAAAAGTTACTAGCCTGCCTCCTGCCGATGAGTTTACATCTAAGGCTAATTCTGAAATAGCGAGACTGGGAGGTTGATAGTATGCTAGAAGCAATGTTTGGAAAATTTGGAAAAGTATTTAAACCAAATGAAATTATTTTTTGTGAATATGAACCTGGGAATGATTTTTACCTAATCCAAGAAGGACAAGTAAAGATTACTAAAACCGTTGGATCTTCCATCAAAACGTTAGACGTTCTAGAGTCTGGGGACATTTTCGGAGAGATGGCAATTTTAGAAGAGCAACCACGTTCAGCAACGGCAGTTTGTATTACTGAAGTACGTGCACTTAACTTTAACCGCGCTAACTTCGAATTATTAATGACCAAAAATCCCCAACTTGCACTTAGAGTCCTTACTATTTTTTCTACTCGTATTTATGATGCCAAAAGACGTCTCATGATTTTATTAATGGATGATATCATCGGAAAAGTTTCCGATGTATTCATGATGCTCTACGAAAAACAAGGTATAAACGATCACCAAAAAGAAGTTACTCTCAAAGTAACTGTGGATGATGTCGGTCACTGGTGTGGACAACCAGTTGGAGAAGTACAAAAAGTTCTAGCTCAACTTAAAAAATCAGGAAAGATTGATATTTATAACGACAGAGTTGTTGTTCATAATATCCAAGAATTCCAACGAATCGTAGCACAAAAACGTAAAGAAAAATAATCCGCAATTAATCCTTGCTCCCGTAGCTCAGGTGGATAGAGCATTTGTTTCCTAAACAGAGGGCCGCTGGTTCGAATCCAGTCGGGGGCAATTTATTATATACCTTGCCCGTTACGAAAGTTTATTAAATTGTTTCACAATTTGCCAGTTGCCTCATCTGCTCCGCAGGGCACTGGCAACCTCGCTCCTATGGTCGCTGCGGTTGGTTCGAATCCGGCGGGGGCAAATTATATTTGTTTCAACGACGATACTGTAATAGAAGTATTATTTAATTTGCGAGCGAGAATACGAGAAAGATACACTCCATACAAAGGAAATTTACGAATTGTATCAATCCAATCTTTGGCACTAATGAATATAACTTGAGAGGCTGTTTTTGCTTTTACTGTCGCTGTTCTTCTATGTCTTAGTAAAAATGCCATTTCACCTATGAACACGTCGCTGTAATCTAAAACACTTACTAGTCTACCATCAATCCAAGCTTCGAATTCTCCTTTAACAATAAAATAAAGTCCGTCGCTTTTGTCTCCTTTTTGAAAAAGAATTTGTCCGGGGGTAAGTTCTATCAATGGGTGTTCTTCTAGACCTAGGGGCAACTTCTTGTTAATCAAATCATAAGAAATTTCTAACAAAACTTGATTTCCGGGTTTGATATATTCAATAGAATCAATAAAGCATTTTGTCATTAAAATTCCTCGTCCGCTGTAACCTTTCACATCTAAAAGATTCGCATTTAGATAACTTTCGAAATCAAAACCTTTTCCTTTGTCTGTAATTTTAATAATAACTTTTGTTTCTAAAAGTTCATATTCTAGAGTGACAACTCTACCTGCAATTTTTGGATCTTGTTTTTTGAGTTCAATTAACTCTTGCATTTTTTTATCAAGATCAATCCATTCTTTTTTTTCATCGTTTGTTATTTCACAATTTCCATGTTCAATTGCATTGATTAACATTTCGTTTAACGCAAATATGACTGCGTATTTTTTGGTATTCTGAATTAATCCACGGTTCGAGAGGTTACTCGCAATTAACTCCGCATAAGCTTTTACATCTTCAATATCGGACTGAATTACAAAAAGCCCTTTGTTTCCTATATCTTGAATGATTCCAGTTCTAAAAAGTAAATTCTCATTTTTAATTAAAACAGAAAGAATCTTTGGCATTTGCGTAAGAATTTCGAAATGAGAAAAAATATAAAAAAAAGGAAACTCAAATGGATTTTCTGTTTTATCTTCTTTAATCCCAAAAATTCCAGTATTACTGAGCCAATGGTCTTCTGTTATTCTATTGAAGTTTTTTGTGTTAGAAAAATCAGGATCGTCCAAATCAAAAATCGCAAATTGTGGCATGATGTATTCTAAGAAACTAAGTGTTTCTGTGGGATCACTTTCAAATACAAATTCAAAATCCGAAATGACATTTTTATTGAGTGAGGACTCAATCTGAGAAGCCATTTTTTCATTCTTGGAAAAAAATACGATAACCATCTATCCAATAAGAAAAGAAAACCGATTAGATTCAAGAGTTTTTTCATTCGATAACAAAGAGTAAAGATTACCATGCGAAGGTGTTGGTCGCGAATCCTTGGAGAGAAGGGGGATGAAAGAGTATTGAATCCTTATATATCACTTAGAATCTCTAGTAAGTAACATGAACTCGACGTAAGGATTTTGAATTTGTCATTCCCAAAATTTTCAGTTGGGAATCTGTAGCTCTAATCAGGATTCTATAATACTTGAGATTCCCGAAAGAGATTTCGGGGTTGACAGAGAGTAATCTCCCGTTAAGTAATTTTATTTAGGGCTCAAATTTTTTTTACAACAAATAACTTTACAAAATACTGCTAACTTTATATTTAGTATTACTGATATGGCGTGAACACGATGTAAAAATTCTGAATAATACTAAAGAGTAATGTCCCGTTACATCGAACTCACGTTAATATAAAAAAATAAAGCACGCAGGGAGCATACAATGATTCAAATGATAACAATGCCGGACAATTGGAATTTAATTTTTAGGGATGAGTTACTACTAGGAGAAGGAATTTATAGCACAAGCTTTGAAGACACAGAAGCATTTTTTGAAATCAATGTGAACTATATTCCATCCTTTGAAAAATACTATATCGAAAATGTACAACTCAGAGGGGAAAAGGAAATTTTAAAAAATAGAAATTATTCTACATTTGCGGATAACGAGAATGATGCGCTGATTCGAGCAAAAGAGATGGCAAGTTTTATCAATCAATTTATTTTAAAACCTACCACTCCTTCTCTTTTAAAACAAATTCCTCTGCATATCATTTCGATTGATGACGACTTTCATTTTATCGGGAAAAATCAATCTTTGCCGCAGAATAATCCTAACTACGAAGAAAGTCTTTTTACGGCGGTGTGAAAGGGGATTCGGGTTAGAGTTAATATTAATTTGTCGGACTTCGATATCGCTCAATGTCATTAAGTTAACGTGAATTCGATATAAGAAAGTTATCCTTCATGTCATCCCCGAAATCTCTTATCGGGGATCTCAAGTAATATAAAATCCTTCTTAGAACTAGAGATTCCCGATATCGCTTGGCGGCTGCGGCGATAGCGGGTGGAATTTCGGGAATGACGAATTCGAAATCCTTACATCGAATTCACGTTAAGTTGAGGATTTTTCACTACGGATGAACACACGCCAAGGATATAAACACGGATGGATCTAATAATCCTTAATCTTTTATCCGTGTCCATCGGTGTTCATCCGTGGTAATCTCTTGCGCAGTTTCTTAACTTAATGACATTGGTTGATATCGCTCGGTGTAACTGGTTTCACAAATTTACTTGGCAGACTCGAAGTGTAGTAAACTCTTTTAGATATTTCCTAGCTTCACGATAAAATCAAATTCCTCTTTTGTAATTGGTTGAATGGAAAGTCTTCCACCCTTTTGAATGAGGCGCATATTCGAGAGCTCTTTGTGGGTTTTGATTGCTTTTAGTGTAACTGGATTTTTAAATTGCGATTGAAATTTTACATCCACCATGTACCACTGCGGCTTATCAGTCTTAGACTTAGGATCATAATAATCACTTTTTTTATCAAATGCAAAATGATCTATGTAACCTTCTTTCACCACCACAGCAGTTCCGGCAACCGCCATTGGTTCTACGCTGCTGTGATAGAATAAAACCAAATCTCCGTTTTTTACATCATCTCTTAGAAAATTTCTCGCTTGGTAGTTGCGTACACCTTCCCAACTAGCAGTTCCGTTCTTTGCTTTTTTCAAATCTTCAATTGAAAATACATCTGGCTCTGACTTAAATAACCAATACTTCATACATAACCTCTAGTTTTAGAAATCTAATTTGACTGTTGTTTTAAGAGTTCTAATTTTCAAGTAGATTTTCCCTAGCGATTGAGGGGATTTTCCAAGATGTCCCCTTATCCAAGCAAATCTTCGTCTTTTAGAATTCCCCAGAGAAATGCTTCATGGATGATTTTTGCAGTAGGAAGTTTATTCATTTTTTGGGCGATATTATTTCGATGAACATTTACGGTCTTTAGAGCGATATTCAAATGTTCGGAAATTTCTTTATGAGTACAGCCTTTTGCTAAATAGCGCACAACTTCCAATTCCTGTTGTGTCAGAGAATGAAAAGGGTTTAAGGAAAAGCTGGATTTTTTAATTTGCGAATTTAAGGTTTTAAATTTGGAAAAAAAAGTCTCACCTCTTAGCACAGCTCCAATCGCATTCAGTGTGACCGATTCTGGTTCCGATTTAAAAATATATCCTTCCATTTTTTTTTGGGAGCAAATATCGAGTAGACTCAAATCCTTACTTGAGCTGATAAGAACACATTTCACTTGTGGGTATTTTTCTTTAATGCCTACAAGAATTTCGATTCCAGATTTTGCGTTAAGCACTTGATCTGCTAATACCAAATCAGGCAACTTCTCTAGAATACTTTCCATGAAATCTTGGTACTTTGTAAAGACTTTGACATTATCCGCAATTTTGTGGGAGGTCAGTAGGTATTTTAAACCTTTTCCAAAAATAGCGTGATCGTCAATAATATATATAGTGCTCATAATTGTTTATCTACGCAGGCGTTCTTTAGCCTAGAGTCATTCGATAGGACTAATTAGACAAGCTTGTTTTTATCTAGCTGAGATTGTTTATATACTTGTAAGTACTAATGCTTAATCTTGTTTTTTAACGGTAAATGTAAATTTGCTCCCTAACTCGTTTTTATTGCAATAGAAAATTTTCTCATCTAAATCATTGATAAAATCTTTTACCATTACAAGTCCAAGTCCGTTTCCTATCTCATTCGCAGTCCCTTTTTTAATTTTTGATTGTTTTAATAAAAATATATCCCGCATTAAATCCGGATCAATCCCATCTCCTGAATCAATTACATCAATTTGAAACTCCGATCCTTCTTCCTTTAAATTCAAATAAATACTAGAATTCATCCTAGAAAACTTGATTGCATTATTTATTAAATTATTCAAAATAATTCGGATCATATTTTTATCTGAGTAACCTATCGAATTAGGTTTTTCTGTATATTGAAATTTTATCTTTTTATTATTAGCCGCATCCGCCCAAAAATAAATAGATTCTTGTAGTATTAAATTCAAATCGATCTCTGTTTTTTCAGGTTTTAATTGATACAGTTGGGACGATGACCAATTGAGTAAATTTTCTAAAAATAACATATTTCTTTCTGTGTGCTCAGAAATTTTTTCAATATGTTTTTTGAAAGATGACTGGCTGATTTTTTTACGATGTGTGAGTTTCATTACCTCATTTAAAAGAGAAAGTGGACTTCTTAAATCATGACTGAGAACGGAAAATAATTTATTCTTTGTGAGGTTAGCAACCATTAACTCCTTATTTATACTTGTCAATTCTTTTGTTTTTTCTTTCACTTCATTTAATAATTCTTTTCTATATTTTTTTTCCATTTCAATCACCCGTTTTTGAGCAATAGAATATTTTTTAGAAAGAACAAGAGACATGGAAATTATCATCACTAGATTAAATTCACCAAAATACCAAGATTTAATTTTAAATAAATCCAGAGAAGTCAGGGTAGCCAAAAGAGCATGTGAAAGAAGCGCAAACGCTCCTATTAAAATAAGTCTATAAGAAAAATACTTATTTTTATAAATTGTAAATAGAAGTTTAAACAGAGGTATTAGATAACACCAATATACCCCAAAAAAAACTTTATAAAAGATTTTATTTCTAAATAATATTACTTCTGGAATTTGTCCAATCCCTATCAAAATTGTTATCAAAATCATTGGAATGGAAGTCGAAAGTAGAATTTTATCAAACCTATCTGGTTTTATATTATACATTGTGTAACCGAGAAAAATATAAAGCACAGATAAAGTAGACATTGGTACATTTAATAAATAATAATACAGATAAAATCCATCATGAATCCAAAATAAATATCGCTCTACAGAAATTACAAAACAACCGTACAAAAACATAAGAAGAGAGAATAAAAGAAGGGATTTGTCCCTTTTGTAATCCCAGAAAAAAAGGAAAAAATAAATCGAAAAAGAAAAAAAGATTAAACTGAGTCCTACCTTTGTCACCATATTCCGAAAAAAGAATTTTTTTAAGATTGAATATTCTCCAAAATAAAGAGTATTTGGAAAACCACCCATATTCAAATGATCGGATACTCTAAATACTAGATCGTTTTTCTGGTTTATCTTTATTATAGACTTTGGAATTGTATAAATATCTGGTCTAGCGGTAAATGTCGATTCTTCTCTTGTCTTTGTTATATCTGCTGTTTTTCCAATTAATTTTCCATTAAAATAAATTTCCTCAGTTCCTAAAAAGCCAGTTGAAAACAAAGCCATATCTCGTTGTTTATAATCCTCATGAATTTTAATCGGCAAATAGTAATAAGCCTCTCGGATACCGAGCAAATCCTGAGTCCTCCAAAGCCCCGGTACAGAAACAGAAATCCATTTTTGTTCTTCGAGTGTTTTGTTATTTATAAAATCATTTGCGTTAATAAAATACCATTCTCCGGATAAATCAAAAAATTCTTCCGACTTATCAATTGGAAATTCTTTTAGTTTTTCAGGATTTATAGAACCAAGAGTTAGAAAAAATAAGATTATAAAGATACTTTTCTTCATTGTTAAAATTTTACTTTCGTAAATTGCCCTTTTTTGAATACATTTTTATTTCAATAATTAAAAACTTTTCAGAAACAATGCATATATTATATTTCCTAAATAGGAGTATTTTCTATGACCATTTGTCATTTCGAAATATGGGAGAAAAAGGCAATGGTTTGTCTGCTCTATTAAATTTTTCAATTAAAAACTTATGGCTATAAATCTGAATACACCTAGTATCTATACGGAAGGAGAAGAGGATAATCTAGAAATCCTCTCTGATCTAGAAGAATTCTTAGGGGATAACGGCGAATCAAGAGAAGAAAATAAATATGCAGTAAAAGTTTCTCCGAGATTGCAAAAACTAAGAGACATTCGTAAGTCAGCCAAAGTTTCTATATCACAGAGTAGTCAGTTTCTTGCCAGCGTAGAGTTAGACATAAAACGCAAAGCAGAAAATGTATTACTCATAGAAGAACTCTATATTCATTGGTGCAGTCATGGAAACAGAACATGGCTTTCTCCAAACGAAATTATTTCTAAGTATGAAGAAGTTCTTTTACTTTTTAACGGCAAACGAAGTTCTATCGCACCATTTGTGCAAAACCTTACAGAACTTGCGGAACAAAATATTTCGCCTCACGCATTTCTGCGTTATGTGCAAAATCCACGTATGGGAGCCGATTTTAATTGGAGGGACTGGGGAACAAAACATCTTCCCGCACTAAAATTAATTGCAGAAGTTTTAATTGAATTTAAAAGAAGTCCTCCATTTAACCAAGAGGTATTGGGAACGGACACAGTGAAGATGGCAAGGGATATTGTACTTGTGAAGTATGCCGGTAAGCCGCTTGCAAGGTATCCAGAAGAAGTATTGAAAGGTGGAATAGCAATTTTACAATACATACAAAATTGGTCAAAACTCAAAATGAATAATTCTACCTTCCTACTTTTTTTAAAACGAAATATTCTTCCAGTTTTGTATGCCGTATCGGGTAAGGTAGATTTACCGCACTTGAATCGAATTCTTGTTTGTCTCCCTGAGGTTGAAGAGTTATTCCGTGAAAATTTTCCAGAAGGGTATTTGAATTCCCTCTCTGCTTATGCCCCGACTATTTATGGAAGTGATTTCGAAAAAGGGTTTGAAGAGCGCAGGAGTAAGGGTTACAAATACTATGATTTTGTAGTCGAAACAGAATCTTTCTTAAAAATTCTAAGCGCACTTCTAAAAACAAACTCTGGGTATTTTCTTCTTCCCTGGTTTTCCAAAATTCTTTTGGGAAAAAAAGATCCAGAACTTGCAGATAAAATAGCGGAGCTTGTAAATGCGTTAGATGATAGAGGTGGGAAACATATTTATTCATGGCATACTAAAAAGTTTCTAAACCTTTCGATACTGGAAAGACAGGCTTATATCGAATTAGTGTTAGCTAGTAACGGGGCAGATCCCGCTTATCCGAACTACAATGTTTTGTTCGCTCACCCGGAGGATACATCAGAAAAATCTTATCTTCTCCAATTAGCGCAAAATCTAGGTATTCCCCTTTTTAGTTTTGGTCAAGACAAAACTTCTATCTCCTTTCGGAATTTGCTAAATGTCTATACAAAAAAATTCCCTGTTTCAGCGCCCATACTAGAAGGTTTTCGAAAAGATATTTGTTCTGGATTAGATAGAGAGTGGGATACTCTGAAACTCAATGAATTTGACTCATTGGGCGACAAAGCCCATCCTTTATTTTTAAGAAGTGTGATTCGTGGGATGGGTGTAAATTTCTCTCATGGGATAAAGGCATCTAATTTTTCCAACTTATTTGCTCAGTTTTCTATCTCCAAACCAAATCCCTATCATATCCATACAGAATTTAAAATTCCTTTACACGAGATTGGAAATTTAGATAAATTCAAAGAAGAAGAAATTGGTAAGAAGGTAAATCGAAAGCTCGTTTTATCGGTATTATCCGCATTTTTAGAAGAGCCAGTTGTATCTTCTGATAATTTTGTTCCTTTTCTAAATTCTGAAAGTATAGAACTCCGTAAATCAGAAGAAAATAAAACAGAGGAATTTAGACAGGCGGAATTGGAAGTAAAGTTTTTAGAGGACACCGAAAATCCTGATAAAAAAATTCTAAAACAAAAAAAAGATTCACTGAAAAAATTAGAGAAGTCTCTTTTTTTTATCCGCGAAAAAAGAAATCACTATGAGGAAATACTTTCAATTTTCCCCCGTTTAGAAGAAGAAGAAAAATTTCTAGTTACTCTTCTAATTGCTGGTTTTATTACAGAACCCGGTACTGAATTGTATTTTTTTGCCGTTAATAGGATTGTCTATCGCTACCACGAGGAGAAAAGACTGAAAGATCAATTGCAATATCTTAAAGAGGATATTGTTCCGGATACTTTGAATTATACACAAGTATGTTTTTTCCTAAATACGTTAGAGCTATGTAAAAACCTTCTCCAAACAGATAAAGACTTAGTAAACATTCAATCTGATCCAGAGCATAGATTGCATGAGTTGTTAAAACCTTATATCATTACCAAAAATAAAAAACTAAGCTCTGAATCTTTGGATGCTGCCTTTAATAAACTTTCTGCTTCCGGAAAATTAAATGCTGAAAGATCCAAATGGCAGGACATCTTAGAAAATACAGAGAAGCGGATAAAGGAAAAAAAATCTTCTTTTAAACTTTTACTTTCTAAAACATCTATAGATGCCTACTACGGAGATATGGGTGGGATTTGTCTTTCTAATTATCCGGCAGAAATTAAAAAAGAAGGTTTCTATGTGGTTAGACTCATAAGTAAAGACGAAGATTTAATTGTAGGTATAAGTCTCGCGGTGTTGGCTAATGCTGGTATACCGTCGCTCGGAATCAAATCCTACTGGGGAGTATTTGCATTTAACCCTCTTTCATCTCTACTCAGTTCCTTTAGTTACCGAAACCAATTATATTTTTATTTGCAATACCGAAAAGTTTTAGAACAACTTTCAACTAAGACAGCACTTCCTATCGTAATCGTTGGAGTTGACAGTCACGGAATTGTTTCAAATAATTCTAGTTTTAAAGACTTAATTCTCCGCTACGAAGAGCGCAAAAAAAAACCAGCCCAAAAAATTCTAGATGCAAACGGAATTAGCCTCTACTACGATGAAGCCAATTACAAGAAAGGTTTGCTCATTATCGATCCTAGCGACAAATTAACATTTACCGCTGATTCTTCGATTCAGGTTTATGGATATTGAAAATGATTATCTAAACCAAAGTGCATAGGCTGCGCCAACATTTCCATAATAGGTAAGTCCTGTTCCAAGACCTGTGTACATAAAGTTGTATCCGGCTTCTACAGAGCATAAAGTCAAACCTTGATTTAAGGTGTTGGTTTTAGAAAAATCCCATCCCGTTCCGACTGCCCAATGTCCTTTACAATCTCTGGTTGTACTTGTTCCAGAAACAGGATTATCTTCATAAGTTCCGTGGTCTGTAAAATCCCTGATTCCACCACACCAATAGTATCCTTCTGAAGTTGAGTTATATAGCAAGTATCCGCTTTGACCAAAGTTTATTCTGAGTGCCGTTCTTGGAATATCAATAGTGATAAAGTTGAGATTTCCATTTCCGTAAGCGGCTACTCTTAAGTTTGTGTACGTTAAGTCATTTGCATTTAACCACCCCGCGATAGCTACATTCGAAGTAGATGCGGCTGCTGGATTATTTTGTAAATTTGTTACATTGGTGTAGTTACTGGCAAATCCTGGGTAGCTTCCTGATTCTTTAGAGTTTTTTATAAACCCCAGTGTCCAGCCTCCACCGTCAGTTGTCATATCACAATAGGTATTTAGTGCTCCCTGTCCACCTATTCCGTCGACATCAATTTGGTAAATACCATCTCCGATAGAATAATTATTATCTAATATTTCTTTGCAGCTATTGAATATTCGAACTCCGAGTGAAATACTTTTAGAGGTTGAACCAGAATTACTCAGCGCGGTAACAGTATACGCAGTGATATTTTGTGAAGAGACTGGTGAGCCAGATATATTACAATTCTGGGAATCTATTGTTAGCCCCGATGGTAGAGATGGATTTATGGTGCAATTGTATGTGCTGCTATCCACACTCGCAGGAATTGAAACTGCAAGTCCTCTTATCAAAGTATAACTTGCTAGAGAGTAACTCAACGCTGCATTATTCACTGCAATCGTTATAGTTCTACTCATCGATGCAGTACCGGAACTTCCAGTGATTACGTAAGAAGATTGTGCTAGTAAGGAAGTAGGAGTTCCACTAATCTTACAATCATTTGATAAAACTATTCCTGCTGGAAGAGAAGGATTGGCAGAGCAAGAAACGATAGTTCCGTAGCTGGTTGGGCTAACGGATGATATGGATTCTCCGAGAACAAATGCAAATGAATTGTATGTATAACTAAAATAAAAAGGAGTTTCGCCTGAATTGACTACATTGATAAAAACTTTTGTATTGGTTGAACCAACTGAATTGGAAGCTGTAATTGTAATTTCAGTAGAATCCATTCTGCTTTTCGGTGTGCCATATATGGTACAATCATTTAACACGTATAATCCGCTCGGCAAACTTGGAGAGGCACTGCAAGAAGTAATATATCCAGTATAAGAAGGGGATATTGGGGAAGTGCTAACACCTGTTGTGAATTGATAATAATCATTATTGTAGACAAGAGAAGAAGGTCCGTTTAATACTTCCGTTGTAAAATTAAAAGTATAATCGGTAGGCAATTTATCATTACCCAGTCCACGAACTTTGGTTTTAATAAACGCAGTATAATTTGTATTTGACTTTAGAATTGTATCCGGCTTAAATGAGATTGTTGTGATATTATCATAAGTGTATGTGCCGTTGACCCTATTTCCCAAGTTATCTTGCACATAAACTGACTCAATAGTTACACTTGGTCTAAAAACTGGTTTGTCAAAAATCAATTTTATTTTTGTGTTCAAACCCACATTCGATTCTAAATTAGATGGACTTTGACCTGTAAGAGTAGGCGGATTCTGGGTAGTCTCTATCTTAGTGATAGGAAAAATAAATTCCACATCACCTGCTGGAATCGAATTGAAAGATAAATCGGTCACCGACGTATTTATTGTCAGCATGTATTGTTCACCTAGTTTCCATTTTTTTTCAAGCGGGTATACTGTTATCGTTGATAACCCTCGGCGGATACCGAATTTAGCCACTGCTCCATCACTCATAGATCTAACATTTATACTCTGTTCTGGAATTGCATTGACTATTGGCTCTGAGAAATCTGCCATTACAAATTGAGACGGTTGAATCTCCTGTCCTCTAAATGTTAATGCCCTAGTTCCATAAAACATTGTATTAGCTCTTAGCGCTGGGCTAAGATCAGGTGCAGGGTAGGACTCTACAATCGTAGGAGGAGTTTTATCCGTTTCTTTTGCAGTTAGGAAATTAATTGTGTAATCGGAGCCCATCGCTAGATCGGATGCATCCGTAATACTTCCTTTTATGGTCAATGTATAATAAGTATAAGGATCAAAATCTTTTACTGGTTTAATAAATATTATATTTCCAGTATATTCATAGGAACACTCTACATTTACCCCATTTGTTTTTAGAATGAAATTATCCTCAAATACCGATTTTGGAAATGCCGATTTTGGATTTAATGCCTCATTGAACTCAATCGCAATTTTAGTATCCAAATAAACATCTTTAGAATCCGCAACCGGATTCGTTTCCTTTATAGATATGGGAGTTAAATCAATAGTATTTCCAGTTTTAAAGGAATATTTATATTCATCCTTCATTAGATTTCCACTTGTATCTTCCACTCCCTGAATTCCTACTGAATAACTCGTATTTGCCGCTAGTTGAGCTGAGGGTTTGAATATCAATGAATTATCTACAAATTCTGCCGTTCCTTTAGTTTCAGATCCATTTAAACTTAATCGTAATGGAGAATCTTGGGCGGAGCGAACCGGCTCTGAAAATACAATTGTAAAACTCTTATTAGTCTCATATTCATCATCAATTGGTGCGGGGGAAGTAAATGAAATTACAGGTGAAATTTTATCACCCAAAAGTAATTTCAGTAAAAAGGCAAATGTATGCGTTTGGCTAGAAACTTTTGACACACAGGAAAAAAGTAAAACTGAAATTATTGTGATTATTATTTTATTTAGCACTTTCATTTTGTATCTCTCTTATCAAATATTTTATTTTTATTGCAATTACTCGTTTTCATAAATTTATTTTTCAAATTCATATAAAGCCTTCACTTCATCTGCATCCATTTCAGGAGTATAGGCTTAGCCTATTTATTTTGTTGCTTAAAATTGGAATGTATAAGACACCCCGTAAACTTTACCGACTGAATTATTCTCCCGAAAAATTTCTTGGTTGTATTGAAAAGAAACATTTTTTAGTTCCATTGGAACGGGAGTAAAAATTGCATCTATTATATTGACGATATAGATACCAAGTAAAACAGAAACAACTCTGTTGACTGTAGCCGCTTCTTTATTTGCTTCTTTCTTTTGCATTTCTGAAAAATAGAAAAGAAAAGGACTCAGTGTATTGGATTGATCTACAAAAGAGAGTTGAGTCCATAATTGATATTGACTCTGTTTTGCAAGGTACTGATCAGAGGCTAACTTGTAATATGCCGCACCAGCAACCAATAAGACTGGATAAAATACAGATCTTATGTACTGCTCCTTTTCATACTGCCCCCAACCAGGTAAAACCATGGAGCGCCAAATATAGGGGATAATCTGGATTCCAGCTTGTGGGTTATTGATAGGATGCTCCCATTGTTCTAAAGTCCCACCTGCGATTTTTGCGGCAAACTCCGCTGTCTTTGTTTCCTCTTTCTCCTCCGAAGGGATTAGAATTGTCTCTGAGAATTCCACTTTTTTTTGTTTGATGTCAATAATTTCTCCTGTGATAAAATACCCGTTGGGAGTGGAACTAATTTCACCGGTTAATAGCTTGTTAACCTTTAAATCGGAGGCGATATTCTGCGAACAGTTTACATCCATACATTTGTTCTTTTCGATTTCTTTTTCCATGGTCAGTCTATCCACGACTACAAATACACCTGTATTGATTACTTTGGTTCGAATTAAATTAGAAAGAGAATCTGCTTTATAGGTAGTGATTCCCTTTCCCGCTTTAAACTTTAGGATCATGAGTTGTGGTTTTTCATCTTCCTTGGGTTGCCAATTTGAGTTTTCAATTAAAAATTCGGCAATACGAATTCTTTCTTCTTCGTAAGCATCCTTTTTATTTATCACATTTTTCCAAACTACAACTTTTAGTTTCAAACTTTTTATATTTTTTTTGGGGGCAGTTTTTTTGCTTCCATCTTCGAATAGTATTTCTACTAACGTTCCAACCGTCCGAACTTTTACATTTTCATATTCTTGTCCATTTTTTAAAATCAGCTTATCCGATAAAATTGGAAATGCGGATAATAAGAATAAGACGATAAAACTTTTAATCCACATAGTCATCAAATTGATCACCCGGAATTGTTAGAACCTCCTCCGGTGTACTCACTATAATTTGTTGGTTCCCTGTGATACTTATGACCCCACGTAAGGTCTGTCCATTTTTTAATTTTATGGTCCGTATATCGTCTCCCGTTATATCTGCAATCCTTTGCAGAAGCTGGTCTCGAATTGTTTTTGCTCTTTCTTTGATAGGAATCGTTTTGTCTGTAGAAATTTCTAATTTTTCCTTTTCGATTGCGATTAATTCTTTCAATTCCTCTAGTTTAGATTTCAATTCTCCCTCTGCTACTCGTCGAGTTGAAAAAGAAACTTTCTCATTTAACGCTGAGTTGACTCGTTCTTTGTTTTTTGGATCTTCGTAGTAAGACTTGAGTGTAAGTTTGACTTTATTTTTATCTTCTTCTGTAAGAGTAGAATTTGCTTTTTTACTCAAAAATTCTTTTACTTCTGGTTTCGATTTTATTTCTTCCCAACCGAGTTTTTTCAAAAAATCTTTGTTTATATTTGCATTTACTTCTATACTTTGTCCGGGTTCAATTACCAGTTCAGACTTTTTTTTCCAATCTTCTACTTGAGCGGAAATTCCTGTTGCCTGAAATATATCTTCTCCAAGTTCTTCTAATTCAAGAAGTGAGGGGCTAACACTGACTGATCCCTCATAGAGTGTTAGTTTATTTGCTCCAGTTTTTGCATCTAAAGAAACACCAAACTGAGTTCCACGGACCCCAATCGCAATGGTAGGAGTAACAACGATTAGACTCTCCTGTTGTTTTAGTTTTTTGATATTAAAAATTGCTTCACCGGATTGAATGTAAAGATTCTTACTAGGTCTGCCTTGGGTAATTTTTTCTTGGAGTCGAAATTTTGTATCCTCTTTGAGGCGAATCACGATATCCTCTGCTATATTTAGAATTTGAAAATCGGCTAAGGATTTTTTACCAACTGAAACTTCATCAGATTCAGGAATATTCTCCCCTAGCTTAACAGGTGTTAGCTTTGTCTTTACATCACCCACAATAAAAAGAGCCAATCCAGAGATTGGTTTTCCAATAGGAGCAAGGACTCTGTCTTTCTCTTTACAATATCCTAATAAAACAAAAATTATTAATACTAAAATTCTAAACATAATTTCTCCACCTAATAACTATGTCCATACTAAGGATTTTAAATTGCTATGTCAATTTAGTTTTGAATTAAAGAAGATTATTGATATAGTTTATATTATTGATATGTACATCTGCTTAGTCTGTCTGTTAACGTTTGCAATTTGCTATTTGAATTAATTGCAGACTGCATGATTTTTGATTCATAAAGGTTACTATGTATTAACCACAGAGAATGATTGATGAGGAATTTGAAAATAAAAAAGTTAGTCAGTGGATCAAATAAAACCATTTTCTCGCAAATAATTTTTGCATTCTTCTAAAATACTTCCGGCAATATAAATATCTTGGTATGCCATTTCATGCGTAATTTTTGTTTCTAAATTATGATTCAGAATTTGTATTAATCCCGAAAGGTTATTTATTTTCTCAGATAAGTCGCTAGAAAATTTACCGGTATTAATAAAATATTCATTAAAAGCTTCGATTGTGGTAGTATGATTAGAAAATTCTAATCCTTTGGTTGATAACAATCCTTCGAATATATAAAAAATAGAATAGTAAGCTTTGGAACATGCTACATCGTAATCGCCTTGGTTTGCAAGCCCCTGCGCAATTCTTAAATATCTTTCTGACTTAAGGATAATCGTAAGTAACTTCTTGTTTAGAAAATCATCCAAGGTCTATTACCGTCTCAGCCATTTTTTTTTGAATTGGTTTTGTAAAATTCCCATGAATCTATTTCATCCATTGTTTTTAAAAAGGCAAGTGATTTTTATAGGGTCAATCTGTTGTTTTCTCTAAAAATTTCGAAAATCGTCGTAGACAAACACGGAGTAGACGTTCATAAACTCTGCATCTGCTTTTTTTTCATCACGTTCTTTTAAAATCTCACGGAATTTTTCATAGTCGTTTGTGAGATTATTTGTTTTAGTAAAATAGAGAATTGTAACTAAAAATTCTCGGTTGTTATTAAAATTAATTCGAAGCGAATTCCACTCGGAAAGTTCTGGTTTTTCTTTTTGTTCCAGAATTTCTAAAAGAGAAAGCATTGCCCTTACATCGTTTGTGGATTGTAATTGGAAATAACATTCCTTTAGAAAAAGAATTGTTTCCGTATTTAAGGTAAATCCATCTTTGGCGAGAGACAAATAAAAAACACGACGAAATAAATTCAAAGCCTGATAGTGCCGTTTCTTTTCTTTGTAGTAGTAAGCTAGTTTTAGAGAATACTTAGGATTATCCGAAAATAAGACTGCGGTGTCCATTAGAATCGACTCCATCTCTTTTCCTTGCCTATCTAGATTGTGTTGTGCTATATGTAAATAATTATGCAATTTCTCATCCATAGGAAAATAAGGCAAATACTTATTACACTCTTCTTTTGCTTCTTTGTATTTTTTATTCGTGATTAGATTTTTTATAAGTTCAAAAATTTTTTCTTTCTCATCAGAGAAACCGTTTCCGGATTCTATTTTCTTGAGCGCAAAACTGGCATATTTCTCATCTCCTAACCTCTTTGCAAGAATGAGTGCGCGATAACGCAGGAAGGTATCTTTTTCGTTTTCCTTTAAATATAATCGTATGTATTCAAAAGATTTAACAGGGCGACGAATTTTAAAATTTAGCTCATAGAGTTTTTTAAATACATCAGACTGTGCTGGATTAATTGCAATGCTAAACGTATAATGTTGAATAGCCTCATCCTCTTGTCCTAGAGCCTCATGGGTTTTTGCTCGAATAGAATAGTAACGCCAATCCTTTTCTTTGTATTTAGA
This sequence comes from Leptospiraceae bacterium, assembly GCA_017996175.1. Taxonomy (GTDB): domain Bacteria; phylum Spirochaetota; class Leptospiria; order Leptospirales; family Leptospiraceae; genus UBA2033. The sequence goes on along the minus strand of JAGOHK010000007.1, from coordinate 66,798 downwards.
AACAATTAAATCTAATTTATTAATGGCTCGTGGATAGTCTTTTTCTACAAATGCATAGTACGCTTTTTTTAAAGTATCTTCATAAAATTGGTCAGCAGAAAAACTGTCCCGCTTTTGGAAAATACTAGCTAATACTTCTTCCCTAGTTTCTTCTTCGCCATCCTGAGAGAAAATTGGGAAAATTAAGAAAAGTAGAATAAGGAAACGAAACATTACTTTGAATATCGGCTATTTCTTTTTTTGCGTAACTGCGTAAAACTAATAAAAAAAACTGAACCAAGTTTCAGTTTTGAAACCTAGTGTTTTAGAACCCAAAAAGGAGAAAATATGAATAAGACCGAAGAAAAAGAAATTAAACCTAAGCCCAAAAAAACTAAAAAGAAAACTGGTTGGTACGAATTAACGAGCTCAAAAGAGGATTTCCAAAATATTGTTCGAGTTTTGAATCGATATTATGATCTATTTCCATCGGCAAATCACCCGACCCCCGCTCATGTATTTAGGGAAGATATTGTACAATCGACGGTCGAAAATCTTCGTGTCTTTCTAAAAAAATTTGGGACTTATGAATTTTTAATCGTTGTGGAAATTTCTAATGAGAAAGGAGCGCGTATGGATTCTTGGATTCATATTGATGGTGTCTCACAGGAAAGAGTAACCATGACAGAGAAAGGAAATTTAGAGCATCCTGTTTTTCGAATCGTTTGCCTGGAGGATTTATTTTTGTCTCACACAAAGCCTGTAGGAAAAGGTTTTCATCCAAAAGTGGAAGATTTGGTTTTGTAATGAAATTTAGAATGTATTTCGACCCTAAAATCGGAAAAACTCATTTAGAAGACAATAATGTTACTCTAGACAGTGAGTGAGTTTTTTATGAGTTCGAATTATTTTGAGAGGAAACGAAAAGACCGTAGTTTTGTTGCCTACGGTAAATTGCATACTAATCGCTACTTAGAATTTGTTTACAGAAAACTATCTAAAAATATATTATATATCATTACTGGTTATGACATCGAGGATCAAAATAAAATTTACGACACAGAGGCAAATTTATGAAAGAAATGAAAGATAAAAATTTTTCAGTTAAGTATGTTATTCCAAATAAAAAAGAACGAGAGAAAATCGATAAGCTCCTTCTTGATGTAAAAGAAGAAGACAAATCTATTGATATTAAAAAACTAAAAAAAGTGAAAAATAAAAAGAAAGTCCTAAAAAAAGCAAGCTAAATCCAGTCTTTCATTAACCATTAACCATTAACCATTATATCTCAAATGCTTTGTGAATTTCTTGGAGTGCTTTTTTGGAATCAGCTTCGTTAATGACACAAGAAATTTTAATTTCAGAGGTAGAAATCATCTCGATATTGATATTGTTATCCGCTAGCGCCTTAAACATAGTAGCCGCAACTCCAACGTGAGACTTCATCCCAACACCCACTGCGGATACAATTGCAATCTTATCGTCTATATCTAGTGTTCCCGTTTGGTGGTCTTTGACAAACTTTTCTAGGATTGGAGTCGCATCTTTTAAGGATTTACGAGAGATTGTAAAGGAAATAGTATTTTTGCCATTAGCCGGTGAAGATTGAACGATCACGTCAACAATGATATCCGATTTAGCTAGGCTTCCAAATAAATCAGCGGCTATTCCTGGTTTGTCGGGAACGTCCGGTAGGGTTACTCTTGCTTCTTCGCTCTTAACTGTTACTCCACTTACTCTTACTTTTTCCACTAATTTATCCTCACTTACTACTAATGTTCCGGGATTTTGATTAAAACTTGATCTTACATGAATGACTACATCGTAATTTTTTGCAAATTCTACACTTCTAGAATGTAATACACCGGCACCAAGACTTGCTAGTTCTAACATTTCATCGTAGGTTATCATGGAATGTTTTTTTGCACCTTGGACTTTATTTGGATCAGCAGAGTAAACTCCATCTACGTCAGTGTAGATTTCACATTCTTTTGCCCCAAGGGTTGCGGCTAACGCTACTGCTGAGGTATCACTTCCACCACGACCGAGTGTGGTGATATTTTCGTCTTTGTCGATTCCTTGGAAACCTGCGACTATTACTACTTTGCCTTTCGAAAGTGCTTCGTCGATTCGCGTTCTATCGATCATTTCGATCTTTGCATTGGAAAAATTTCCGTCGGTGATGATCTTGACTTGTGAGCCAGTGAAAGACTGAGCAGGGACATCCACTGCCTCCAGCGCCATCGCTAGTAGGGAAATCGAAACTTGTTCTCCTGTTGAGAGTAACATATCCATTTCACGTCTGCTTGCATTTGGATTGATTTTTTCTGCTAGATCAACTAACTCATCTGTTGTATGTCCCATTGCTGAAACAACAACTACTACATGAGAACCTTTTTCGTGGTAACTTTTGATTCGGTTGGCTACGTTTTTAATTTTGTCCGTAGTTCCGACTGAAGTACCGCCATATTTTTGAACGACTAGATTTTGCATAAATTCTAAATTCCATGATTTTCGAAAAAGGGTACGGGTCAAATGAAAATAAAATTAGGCTTGCTGAAAAAAATAAAACTAGAGGAAAAAATTATTTTTCTTTGACAAAAATAAAGAGTAACACTAAGGATGGTAAATCTATTTTTTGAGCTTTGGGGCTTTACTGGTAATAATTCCTAGCTCAAGACTCGGAATAGAAGTTCGAGAAGAATTTAATAAATTAAAGTAAGAGGAATAAAAATGGGAAAAAATAAGATTCACTTGGCTTTGTTGGTTTTTTTGATTACACTTATCAATCTAACGCATTGCACAGGTTTAAATTCAATTACATCTGTAAATTCATACGGGGCAGTCACGAACCCAACACCAAGGTATGCGAACATAAATTATATGCATATAGGCGGGGGTGTTTATCATCGAAACACCGTTCCAGGTTCCATTGGTAATAATACCGAGGGAAATATAAAAGCAGAAGGTTGTTCTCATTCCGTACTGTTTCTTGTATCTTGGGGGAATTCTGGAATTGAGAATGCAAAAAAAAGTGCGGGTATAACAAAAGTATCCTCCGTAGAATACGAGCAATTCGCTATTTTAGGTTCGGTCTATCACCGATTCTGTACAATTGTGCTTGGCAGCAAAGATAGTTTCGATAGTTCTCCAGCACCAGCAGTTGTAGAGCCTAGAGCAGAAGCAAAAACTCCAGCAAAGAGAGGAAAATAACAAATGAAATATATTCTAAAACTTTTTTTAACTATCGTAATATTAATTTTATTCAATTGCGCGACAGGTCCTACTCATGGCGCTCTTTTTACTTCCAATGATTTTGCTGGCAACTTTAATCCAGCCAATGATGTGAAAGTCACAAAAACTGCATCAGGATGCCAGCATTCTATTTTATTTTTGATTAGCTTTGGCTCTGCCAGTGCTGGAGAAATTGCATTCGAAAATGGGATTCAGAGAATTGCTACAGTTGACCACTCTACTGTAAGTGTTTTAAGCACACTCTATAGAAATTATTGTACAATCGTATCAGGAGAAGCAAAATGAAAAAAAATATTTTATCTATCGGTTTAATTGTATTCACTTTATTTATACAAGCTTGTACCTCCCCTATGCATGGAGTTCTTTATTCTAGTACTTCCCAATATGTTACCCAAAATGGAAGTCAAATCGCATCTGCTAAAATTCTAAAATCGGGAAAATCTTGTTCTGTTTCTGGATTTTTGATAAATCTATTTTTTTATGGAAGTGGTGGATCTATTGAAGAAGCAAAAGCAAATGGGGGAATAACGAAAGTAGCCGTTGTGGATTATACTTCTTTGAATGTTTTAACAATTCTATTCTATCGAGAATGTGTTGTCGTTTGGGGTGAATAAGGATTAGCCATGACAATAAAAAAAATCATCTTACTCATAGCGATTTTATTTGCTTTGAATCCAGTGTTCGCCAAAGATCAGACTCATGAGAAACCAGATGAATTTCCAGAGCCAGATACGCATAGGATATTCATTCGGGGTTTAATTGGTTTTGGAAGTTATACAATTCCGGAAGTTGGAGAGGGGCGAACTGCTTCCAGTGCGCTTACGGCTCTTTCTGCGGTTAATGGGATTGCGTCTCTGGGCTCCGACACAACAAAGTCAGGTGCTGGGGCAACTCAATCCAATCAGGGTTTGGAATATCGATTTAAGGATGCTTTTAGGATCTTGTACGACAAAAGGTCTACCACAGTTCTAGCAAGTAATTCCTACGCATCGTTCGATTCTTTTGGTGGCGATTCTATCCTTACAATGAAGATAGGAAATTATGATTGGCAAGAAGATGTAACAAAAACTTGGATTGCATATTTTCACCCGATTACGAACCGATTCAATTTAGGATTCTATCTGCGTAATTATATTTTTGAACAGGGTTATGGTTTGAGTGGGTTTGGATTTTTAGGTGTCAATGCCTCTGGATTTACTGGGGCAGCTGTACTAAATAGCGGCAAAGGGTCATACTCCAAAGCCACAGGGCTTGTTCCTGGTTTAGGGTTTGAATACAAAATTTTTAGATGGTTGGACTTTACATATTCCTTCGAAAGATTTAACCTAAAAGGAACTAAGACAGATTTGACTTTAGATATTCTTTTAGGCAATCCAGGACTCCTGATAATCGGTGCTAGCTTATCTGACTTTATGGTAGTGGGAACTGCTCAAAATGCAGGGTTTATATTTAAGTATTCTACTTGGTTTTCTACAAAGTTTGGTGTGATAAGTGAGAAGTATGTTAGAACGTATAATAGCAATTATACGCTAAGTGATGACCCGACTACAATACTCGTAGGGAGTCTTTTATATTCTAGCATAGTTCAATCTACTTCAACTTTGAATAATGCTTACTGGCAGTTTGAGTTTAGTAAAGGTTTTTAGTTTTGAGAAAAATGCGGATAATTTTATTATTCCGCATTTGCGCTCATCGGAATAGCTTTGCGTGTCAGTTGCGCTTTTACACAATCCCTATTTCTCAATCTTAAAAAAGCTCATTTCCTTTTGGAGCAAATCAGCCGTTTCCGCTATTCCCTGGGATGTTGCGTTTAACTCTTCTATACCGGCAGCAGTTGATTGGGTAATATCATTTATCCCGTAAATTGTTTTTGCTACTTCTTCAATGGCTATTTTTTGTTCTTGCATAGCAGAACGAATCATGGAAGTCATTTGGTTTAGGTTATTTACTTCTTCGTTTGCTGTGGAATTAATTGCTTTTTGCACTTTTACTTGCATCTCCAAAGTTTCCGCCATGGACTGAAAAGAATTTACGCCTTCAATGACTTTGTGGATATTTGAAATAGTGTCTTGAATAATTTTATTTCCCTGTAAGATTTCAGTTTGGTTTGTATTTACTAAATTCGATATGTCCTTAATACTCCTAGAAGTTTTCTCTGCCAATTTACTAATTTCATCGGCTACTACTGCGAAACCTCTTCCTGAGTCACCAGCTCTTGCTGCTTCTATGGCTGCATTTAAGGCAAGCAAATTGATTTGAGAAGAAATACTTGTTATAATTTCAACCACGCTAGTTATCTGTTTTGAGCTTGTGCTTATTTTAGAAATACTTAAATTCATTTTATCAAGGGATTGTTCTCCCTTACTTGCATCTTGGACAATTGAAATTACTTTGCGACTAATGCTTGTTATCTCATCTCCCATTGCTGCAATCGTTTCCGTTAACTCACCCATCTTCTCATCTAAAATTTCTACTTTACTAAATTGATCTTCTGCACGAGCGTTTACACTGTCTATGCCGGCAGAAATTTCTTCTATGGAAGCAGATATTTCCTCCGATGCCGCCGCTTGGCTCTGTGCATTTCCTGAGAGACTATCTAGGGAAATATGCATTTGCTCTGACGAAGAAGCAAGGTTATCCGCAATCTGAATATCTGTCTTGATAATGGAAGATAATTTTTTAGTGAAAGTCGATAAGTTATGTTGTATACTTCCAACTTCATCCATCGAAACTATATTGAATTTTACAGTCAAATCCCCTTCTGCCATTTTATTTAAGATAACGGAACTATTGGTAAGTTCATTTAACTTTAGATTTAGAATATAATAAAGAAATACCCCAATAATAAAAAGGCTAACAATTGTTATAATTGTAATATCTCTAACACTGTCAAATGCTGGTTTTTCTAAGTCTCTTTGTAATATATTCGATAAAACTATTAAATCATACTTAGGGCTTGTTTTCTTTTTCAGAAAACGGTTTGTCCTCTCTTCAAAATAACTGATTGGCAAATTGCTATCAGCCTCTAACATTACCTGCGCATAATCAGCATTACTCTTATCTAACATCGCTTCCTTGGGGTTCTTATGAGCAATTACAATTAAGTCTTTGGTCAGAAAAAATGGAAACCCGTCTGATCCAATCGTTACATTTTCGATTAAGTTATCAGCAAAGTCCCCGATTTTAAACGCAAACGCTGCAATAGCGATTACTTTTCCATTGTCCTTAATAGGAGCGGTTAATAAGATAACAGGCTGAAACGTGACAGGAGAAGTATGCATTTTACTAAAAAGTAATTTACCTTTTATCCCTGCGTCTATGTTGGGTTTAGCAAGTGTAACATCAATCATTTTCAATCCAACACTAGCACGTTTAGGTAATCCACTCGCTACGACTGTGTAACCAGGATCGAGGGTAAAAATGAAATTATTCTCATAAAAATTTGCCTGATTCGAGTAGTAGGCTGCTAAGTATTGATCTAGTATTAGCCAGTTATTTTGTTTTACTAAGTTTATTACTTCTTCATCTTCTACAAATTTTGAAATGTCTTGTTCTCTAGAATAATAAAAATTTTCTAGAGTTTGAAGATTTCCTTCATTGATATTATCCAATTGATTCACAAATGCATTGAAAAGGGAACGATAATTTAAATTAAATGAAACTAAAAGAATAGAAAGAGATAATAGAATAAGTGTGGAACCAATCTGAAACGCAAGTGGGGTAAACATTTTTTTGTTATGAATATTTTTTTCCGAAAAATTATGATTGAATATTCCTGATTTTGCAATCCGAGTAACTAGAAATTCATTCGTAGTATAAGCACATACTGTATGCAAAAATAATCCAAATAGACCGGCACCAGTTAAATTTACAATTTGGGAAATTTTACTTTCTTCGTGTAATGCTACACTTCCTACTGTAACTACAACACCGATTATCCACCGGATAAAAATTTCCAAGGAATGCATCCAAGGAAGAGAAGTGAAACGCTCCTGTGCTGCTACATAAATTTCTTTTCCAACTTCCTTTTCCTCTAAGACTAATTTCAAGTAGTCCACAAACGGTGAATAAATTTTTTGATTAAAATAGATACAAATCATAAATTGGACAATAGTAATACCAGTTACAGAAATGAGGATAGTCTGAATTTGCCCCGAGCTAAGATCTATAAACTTAATACTAAATGCTACAATCAGCGGGAGAACGGCAAGTATCCAGAATAATTCTGAATACAACCAAAAATGTGATACAAAATTGCGTATATTTTTTTTATGAGATTCATTCATAGGTTGAATTAATGTATACTAAATTAGGATTTTACCGTCTAGTTTTTTCTTTTTCCGATTTCTGGTCAAGAGAGAAATATGTAAAGAATACCATGCGAAGGCGTAGGGCGCGACCAAGCGCAGGGTGGAATGAACACCGATAAAAAGAACGATAAAAGATACGATGGTTTTTATTTTGGTTTTGGAATTGAATAATATGGCACTAAACAACGCTCTTTATGAAACCGAGAAGAATATGATAAATCAAATTAACATCGTTCCGTTATCGGTGCTCTCGGTGTCCATCGGTGGTGAGAAAATCCTTAACTTGACAGCATTAACTGTAACGCTGTGCAGTTTCCTTTAGAAAAACGTAACATCTGCGTCTGCTTGTTTTTGGCTTCCTCGCTGAAAGGAAGTTTTTGTTTCTTTTTCAATATTGGAAAGAGTTTCTCTAAACCCAGCTAGGTCTTTAGCTGAAAAGAGATTTAGTTTTTCTAGATTATTGATACTCTCTTTACTTAGAGTATCCACATTAGTAGAAGCATTTTTTAAGGATTGAGTAATCGTTTCCGTTAACTGAACAATGAATGTATCAAATTGCATTGCATTAATTGCCATATCAATTTCCCCTTTTATTTTGCTAGTATTTCCCATTGAGTTCATAAGAGTACCGGTCAATTGAAAGATAAGATGAAACAAGGTTTTTGTCATTGCGATAAAAACATCTTGAATGATTGCAATCGTTGAATTCAAATACTTAGATTCCGCATCCATTGCATCTTTGATTGTGTGGATTGCTTCTTTTATAAATGCATTTGTTAACTTTATTTCTTTTCGAATTTTGTCTGCGGCATCTTCCGATTCTCCAGCAAGTCTTCGAATTTCATTGGCTACTATGACGAAGCCACGTCCTGCACTACCCGCGTGCGCCGCTTCAATATTTGCATTCAAAGAAATAAGTTCTATTCCACCAGCTATTTCGGATATCGCATCTGAAAATGCTGTAATGCCTTGTACTCTATGGTATATGCTGTCTAGAGTTGTGATGTCTTCTGATTTTCTTTCATGGGTAACGACTAACTCATCAATGATTTTCTGTAATAAATGATTGTATTTTCCTTGAATGAATGCTAGAAATTGATGATTGGTTAGAATGCTTCCTTCATCGGTAAGTGCCTTGAACTCATTGTCCTTGGTTCCATCTGTTACGAAAGCTAAAAGCTCATGCTCCGCGTTACTAGTTTCTCGAATTACTTCTTTAACTATCCCATCAATATTCGAAAGAATTCCAGAGAAATGTGTTACTAATTTATCATTCGTATCCCGAAGGGAAGATGCGATGTCGTCCACGTTCACATTGGATACTGCTAGGTCTTTTTTTATATTTACGTAACGAGGAATATCTTGGTATGTTTTTTCTAATATCGAAGCGGCTAACGTGCGATAACTCTCACTCTGCACTTTTAAAAGATCATTTTGCTCTTTTAATTTATTTAGCTCTTCTGTGGTCGAAGAAAGTTTTTCTTTTAATTGTTTTGAATACAAAAAAATTAAAATACTCGTAACAATTGATCCGGCTAGCAATCCTATGAGTATGTTAATCAGCATTCGTTTTATACCTCTTTAGTATTTCACCAAGTTCACGTTCTTCAAAAAAAAGTCACGTCCTGAGAGTTCTCTTTTTTGGTTTCAGCGATCGGAGTTTGCGAGAGAGCTTTATTTGCATTATCTCGTTCTGATTGCATCGTGGAAAGTCGAATAATCTCCTCAGCTAATTCTTTTCGAATTTCTTCTTCTGATTTTGGATTTGAATAATCCTCAGTTTGTTTTTTTAATTCGGATGCAACAAGTGTTAATAATTCGGTTACATGTGTGTTGATTTGTTTTGTTATATCCTCGAATTGGAGACGGCTAATAATTTCGTGGATATTCTGTTTTTGAAATTTACTGTTTTCTAAAATTTTTTCAATTTTCTGTTTCTGTTCTTCTTTTTCTGGTAGGGAATCTAAGTGAATTTGGTCTTTCACTGAATTCAATTCTCGAGAGATATTGTCATTTATATTTAGAACTTCTACAAATTTCTCAATTGCTCCATTTGTGCCCTGTCCAATTTTTCCAATGGAGTCTTGAATTTGCATATTGGTGACTTTTAATGTGCTTTCTAATTTATAAAGAAAGCTATATAAATCCTGATTGGAGTTTTTTAGTTTTTCTTGTTTAAGAAAAACAACCAGTGAAATTGCAATTGAAATAGCAAATCCGAAAAAAAATAATAAATATAAAATATATATTGAATCCATACATTACCTCGCTACTAAAACTGTTGCATCGTCCGATGACCTTGCCTCTTTTTCCATTACAAAGCTTGCTATTGCCTGGGGAATTAATCTGAGTGTATCTTGATTTAATTCAAAGTCGGCAATTCCATCAGTGTGCATAATAAACGTAGAGCCAGAAAAATATTTATACGTCTGTAATTTAATTGGCTCCATATTCATACCTACTGTTCCATTATGATTGAAAATTCGAAGTGATTCTGGAGCGCCGAATACTCGTAATTTTACATCTCCCACTCCGACATATTCCATTTTACTTTCTCGTGTATAAATTTTACAAATAGATATTGCTATGCCATGACTATGATCAAGATGTTCATGGCATTTTAAAAATATTTCTGAGAGCGGCAAATAGTAATATAACTTTATGCAGTCCATCGCAATATTGGCAGTAGCCGCTGCTTGCTCACCATGTCCTAATGCATCAATGACGCAGAAAAAAGAAAATTTAGGAAGTTGCTTAATAAAAAAAGCATCTCCATTTTTTAGTTCGCCGGGCTTAGGTCGGGATATTACCGAATACTTAAGAGTTGCCTCATTGAAAGGAAGCCATTTACGTAGTGTAATTGTGGTACCATTTTCTGAATTTAGATATTCAAACTCATCTGTTAAATTGTAAATAGCTGAAAGACCTGATTTTAAGGAGCTACTGGTATTTATTACTGGTTTTTTATTTAGAAACTCCATTATATTTGAAATTCCTTTTCCTCTATCTTTTGCTATTATTTCAATGCCTGTATGCGATAGATACTTAATTCGCTTAGCAGTAATTATTCCCCTGACTCCATATTTTACAATATTAGTCCCTAGCTCGGAAACTACTAATTCCATCTTATCTAGATCAAAGTCTATAAATCCCAGAGACTTAAAAAAATTACGAAATAAACGACGCGCATATAGTACATTTGCCTCATCGGCAATCCCTATTTCTAAAATTTCAGATTGTTTTATTTCCATTTTATAATCTGAACATTTGTTCCGACATCGACAGTAGAGGAAATTGAAAAATCATCACTTAACTTTTGAGCACCGCTTAATCCAAGTCCTAAAGATCCTACTGTGCTATATCCTTCTGTCATGGAGAGAGATACATTTTGAATACCCGGTCCATTGTCAGAGATAAAAGCTTTTATCCCAATTTTATTTGACTTTTCAATGATAGAGAATTTTGCATTTCCTTTAGTTGCATGAATAAGTGCGTTTCTTAGAAGCTCTGAAATGGCAGTAATAAATTTTGTTTGATTCAAAATGGAAAAATGATTAATTTCCATAAGAAGCCTTGCTTTCTTTCTAGCGATAAGTAAGTCTTCAAACGTATTGATGCTCAAATAACACACTTGACTCTCTTGTTCATGTGACATTACTTTTTATCCTTATGAAGCTCTAAAAAATTTACGGCTTCATCTAAATTTAAAGTTGTTTTCAAATTCTTAAAATTTAATCCAAGTTGAATTAGAGTTAGAGCTGTTTCTTTTTTCATACCGATTAATACTACTTTTGCGCCCATGATCTGCGCCATACGTGCAGTTTCCGAAAGAAGTCTGCCAAGAAAACTATCTACAATAAACACAGAGGAAATATCGATCACTAAACCCGTTGCATTTGTTTTTTCTATACGATTAAGTATTTCTATTTGAAGCTTTCTAGCCGCATTATCATGTAGTTCCATTTGAATTGGAACGATTAGTATATCCCGTAATTGTAAAATCGATATCTGAAAATCCATATCATCCATATATTAGCATCCTCTTCTTAGTTTAAAGAAACGGATTGCGATGTATTTATGAGTGCCAGTTGCAAACCGTCTGCTAGATTGGATCTTGTTGTAATTCCAGTAAGATCAAGCCCTAGTTGTACAATCGTCTGAGAAATTCTTGCACTTATTCCCGTGACAATACATTCCGAACCCATAAGTTTCACCGCCGCAATCGTAGTAAAAAGATGCCGTGCAACGAGTGTATCAATGATTGGAATTCCTGAAATATCGAGAATCGCAACCTTCGCTTGGTTAATTTCAATTGCCCCCAAAAGAGATTCCATCATTTGTTTTGCCCTTGTACTATCTAAAACTCCAACTAGTGGAAGCAAAATAATCTTATCCCAAATTTTAACAACCGGTGTCGCCATTTCTAGAATCGCTCTTGTTTGCTCTTTGATTAAATTTTCTTTATTTTGAATGTAAGTCTCTACAGTAAATAATCCAAGTTTATCAATTAGTCGGTTGACTACGAGGCTAATATCTATTAGCTTATCCGGAACATTAGAAAATTCGATTTTAATCGCAGGAAGTATCGCTTCCTTTAGATTAAAAATCAGAAGTGCAGTTTCAGTCGGAGTAATATTTTTTAAAGTAAGTTCACGGCTTAGTTCTTGGAGAATAGATAATAGGGTAGAATCTGAAGATTCAACTCCTTCCCGATTTTGTTTGATTGCAGTCGAAAGGGAGTATAAAATTTCTTTTCCTTTTGCATTCAAATCTTCTTTTCGAAATAGATCGAAGATTACCGGTATTTGCTCTTCTATTAGTTCAATCCATTTATCACAGATTGAATTGGAATGTTTGTTAATTAAGCTTGAAATTTCTACGTTAAGCGACATCTTTGTCTCCTATATTATTTAATTGTCTACTAAAAATATATTGTAAGTAATTTTTGTATGTCAAGGCATTTATCTTTTTTTTAATACAAGTTGCTAAAAGAGTAAAATTATTATTAGCCAAGGCAAACATTATTTATCCTTTGTCTGTGAAAGAATGGAAGAAAAAAACTGATCTTTCATCGCATTGATCTTAGCTAATTCCTTATTTTTCAAATTAAGTTCTTCCGTTTTCTGATCTACTAATTTTTGCAGATTATTCTTATGCTCTTCTAATTCTTTATTTTTTTTTTGTAATTCTGAAACTAAAGAACGATTTACAGTTTTTAATTTATATGTCTGTACTGCATTATCTAGGCTCATTTTCATTTCATTTTTATCCCAGGGTTTTAGGATGTAACGGTAAATTCCACCTTGGTTCACTGCCCGAATGGAGGATTCAGAATCAACGTGCGCGGTTAATATGATGCAAACTATATCTGGATATTTTTTTTGAACCTCTGCAAAAAATTCTAAACCAGTCATTTCAGGCATTCTCTGATCAGACACAATAACATGAATTTCTTTATTGCGAAGAATCTCAAGTCCGCTCTTACCATTATCCGCTAGAAATATATTATATACATTATAAAAACTTGCTTCAAAACCATCGAGGTTTTCTCTTTCATCATCCACATATAAAATATTCGCTTTTAAATTTTCCATCAAAACTCTCCAATACTAAATTGAATTTCTAATACCTATATCACACTAAACCTGTATAAATCAGAAATACAAGAAATGAATAAAATGTCATTCCCCGTTTTCTATTCTGCAAATTCTAAAATAAATCTAGTTCCATTTTCTTGTTCTACTTGAATATTTCCACTCAGTTGTCTTGTCAGCATTTTCACGAGCATTAAACCAAATCCTGTTGAATTATTTATATCGACTGATTCTGGTAACCCGTTGCCATTATCCTTAACGGTAAGGGAAATAAGTTTACCATCTCCTGTAACTGTCTTCTTCAATTTTGCTTCCACAGAAATAATCCCTTCCTTCCTATCTAGAAATGCATATTTCATAGCGTTGCTTAAAAGTTCATTGATGATAATTCCAAATGGAAGTAATCTTCTTGAATCTAAAATAAAATCATCTATTTCCTTTTCAATTTTTACATTTACCCCCATAAAAAGATTCTCTAAAATTTCATCAATCAGGGACGGGAGATAATCTTTCATAGAAACTTCATACAAATTTTTAGATCGATAAAGTTTTTCGTAAAGTATTGTCATACTCTGTATTCTCCTACTTGCATTACTCAGTGCCTCGGCAGCTATTGGGTCTTTTAGCATTTCTGACTGCAAAAGGATAAGACCTCGTATCGTGTTCATATTATTTTTTATTCGATGATGCACTTCTTTCAAAACAAGCTCTTTTTCAGAGAGTAGTGATTTAATTTCTTCTTTTGCAAGCTTGAGTTGTTCGCCTTCTCGCACTGCATCATCCCTAAGAGTTTTCATCTCAAGCATTTTTGTATATAGCTCTGTAACATCCTGGACGAAGATAATGGCACGTTGCCCCTCACCGTCCCTTGGTGGTATGGGTGTAATTGTTGTATGCTGCTTACGAGTATGCATTTCATCTACATGAGCATAAAAAAAATACTTATGTATAAGGGCAGAAAAAATAAGAGGAGTGTTGTCTTCGAACACTTTTGTTCTGATTAGAGCTCCATACTGTGGTTGCCTTAAATGGTGAAAAAATACTCCTATTTCTTTACCAAGAATCTGTGGTAATTTTACACCGGTCCATTCTTCCAAGGTCTTATTCCAGAAAATTACTTCTAGGTTTCGGTTTATAATGCAAACTCCTTGAGAGATAATATCAAAAATTGAATAGTCTAATTTGGTCATTGAGTTAAATCCTAATTAGCCTTACTAAAATTGAATAGGGAAATTGAATCCATATTCTCAATCAGGTATTGAAATGAATCAGCTTCTAAAAGTATTATGATATAGAATGTAATATTTAGATCATCAACGCTCATGGATGTTTCAACTAGAACATAATGAGAATAATCCTTTTCATTGATTTTTTTAGTAATAAAACTCTGAATATCATTATGAAATTCAGGAAGGGACACATTTATTTTTAAACGAAATAGATTAGAAATTGTACCGGAAATGCTATTAAGGATAATATTGCCTATCTCCTGAATGACTTCTATTTTTAGTCCATCTATTGCGTCATCGAGAGCATCTTCGCCAGTTAGTCGTTTCACAAGTACTACAAGCGTTGACTCTGTCAATAGCATAGATATTGCTCCGTGTAGATCACCCGCGATATTTACATTTACACATTGATACTTTTGATATTCTTTAAGATATGTATCAAGAATATTCCTGTCGGCAATAATTCTTATGGAAGGAACATGGAGGGTAATATGGGATTTGACCATCTGGTTTAAAATACCCGCACCACTCCCGCACCCAATATTAATAAGCTCTTTTATTGTATCAATTGTTTCTTCGTTAATGTTCATGGGACATCCTCATTCAGTATACTTTCAATATTGCTGAGAAGTTTTTGATTAAATTGTTTATGTATTACATCTCTAGCACCTAGATTCATGCAATGTTCTCGCGTTGTATCTTGAATATCCGCTGTGAAGACTAGAACCGGAATTTTATGATTGTTTGCCTTTAGCCTCTCAAGAAGACCTAGTCCATCCATTTCTGGCATGTTGAGATCTGTGACAATAAGATCTATTGAGTTATTCTTCAATATTTCGATCGCTTCCATTCCGTTTGAACCTTGAAGAATATTTAATCCTTTATCCAGAAGTGTTTTCCTTAAGCTGTTTCTCGTGAATGTGGAATCGTCAACAAGTAGTATTGTTTTCATAATTTTTTCAGTCAAATCCTAAATCGTATAAATAATAATGTAGCCATTAGCCGTTGGTATTCTCCGAAATAGGTAAAATAATCGTAAATATTGTCCCTATTCCTAATTCACTTCTCATTAATATTTCGCCTTGCATTTGCTGGATAATATCATAGACAATACTTAATCCCAAACCGGTTCCTTTTCCTAGTTCTTTGGTTGTAAAAAAAGGATCAAAAATTTTATTTTGGATACTTTCTGGAATCCCGCATCCGGTATCCTGGATAGATATACTCACTTTTTCTTTCCCATGTTTCAGAGTGGTGATAATAATTTCTCCTTTATTTTCGATCGCTTGGATTGCATTCATGAATAGATTCACTAAGACTTGATTTAATTTATCAGAGAAACAATGAACCAGAGAAATTTCATTATAGTTTTTTATGATTTCCACTTTTCCCTTATATTCATTTTGCAAAATTGTCAATGCACAATCTATGTTCTCATGAATATCTGTTTGGTGCATACTGCCTTCGGAACTTCTAGAGAATATTCGTAGGCTATTTACTATTTGCTTCGTTTTCGAAATTCCAGTCTCAATATTAGTAAGCATTTTTTCAATTCTCTCTGCTGATTTTTCTAAATCTAAGGCTGGAATATCCGGTAAATTTTCTATCTCGGTTGTTTTTTTTAAATATATTAAAATATCTTCGAATACGTTATGTAAGCCGATCACACTTGAATTTATATAATTAACTGGATTGTTAATTTCATGTGCAACTCCTGCGAGAAGAATTCCAAGGGATGCCATCTTTTCAGATTGGATTACTTGATTTTGTGCATTTTTTAATTTTAATAGTGCATTTTCTAATTCTAGTGTTCTAAGTTTTACTAAATCCTCTAAAAGCTCTTTATGAATTTGGAGTTCTTCTGTTCGTTCTTTAACAATTTCCTCTAGGTGAATTTTGTATTCTTCTAATTCTTTTTGAAGTCTCAATTTTTCAATTCTATCTTGGAAAATATGGATATTTTTATTGATTATAAAAGGTAATTCATTGATTTGAAAATGACTTTTTTCTAAAAAATCCAAAGCACCGGCTTTCATTGCCTCAACTACAACACCAGTCTCTCCTGCCGATGCAAGAAAAATAACAGGGTAATTCCGATTTGTCTCACTTAGAGTTTTAAGTATCTCAATGCCGTTGATTTGAGGTAATTGGTAATCCATTAAAATCATTTTGGGAATATCCTCCGCCCTTAATAAATATTCAAGAGCATTTCTCCCATCTGCAATGATTGTGGGATAATTAAAATAACGCTCAATGATCGTTGATAAAATGGTTGCATACACCGGATCATCTTCTACAAGCAAAATAGTTTGTGAATAAATCTGCTCCATAATACTAGTTACTTAGTCACGGTTTAAATTAATGAAAATAAAATAAACTCCTTTATTTTATTGAATCGAAATAAACTAGAAATGCAAAATGCAAAGTAGAAATGCAAAATGCAAAGTAAAAATAAAGCTGTGAAAAAATTTTTTGCCTATGAATATAAGTCAATAAAACATATATTATATTTGATTAGAGGTAAATTGTTGTTAACCATATAAATTATTTATCTGATAATTTCGATTGCAACGTTCAATCGAGTCAAACGATAGGCGATATGAAGGTAATGTACATGATAAATATCATATTATATATTTTTAATAAAATTTTTTTTTGTACTTGTTTTTGTAGATAACTTTTTTAAATCAAAAACACATCGAGGTATTGTATGGAAAGAAACAGAGGATTATCGGGAAAAAGTTTAGCCAAACCGGGATTAGGCGACAAATCTAAATATCAGGAAAGAGATTTATCTGATCAAGGCGCAGAGTTTCAGCACAAAAGAGATGATGCAAAAAGAATTGCTACCGAAAAAGCAAAAGCAAGAACGATGGCAAAACAACAACAAATTAGTGAGCGAATTGCAACTGCTGCTGAGCAGTTATCGAGTGGCATACAAGAAGGAAGTAGTGCATCAGAAGAGCTTATGCGCTCTATGCAACAAATTGCATCTGGTGCAGAGGAATCTAGCAGTGCTTCCGAAGAAACAAAAGTAACCGTTACACAAATTGAAAAAAATGCACAAATAAATGCGACACTTGCAATTCAAACATTAGATAAAGTAAATACAATTAAAGAATTTGCATTAAATACTGGCAGAGATATTTCTATTTTAATCGAAGGCGTCACCCAAGCCGCTAATACTGCAATGAAAACTGCTGAGCTCATGACTGATTTAGAAAAACAATCAGATGAAATTGGAAACATCGTACAGTCTGTCGTGCGAATTGCAGATCAGACCAATTTGTTGGCACTGAACGCTGCCATTGAAGCAGCAAGAGCGGGAGAACATGGACGCGGTTTCGCTATAGTAGCCGATGAAGTGCGTAACTTATCTGAAACTTCAGAAAAGTCAGCAAACAAAATTAAAGATGTTGTGGCTGAAATCCAAGGAGAGGTCCGAAAGGTCGTACAAGAAGTTGGTAATATTGGAAAGATTGCCAGAGAAGAAGCAGAAAAAGGTAAAAGTATTTCCGATGGGTTAAATGCAATAGCAAATTCCATGACGGAGTTTCAGACGATTAGCCGTCAGACTGAAAAAGGAGTTGCAGATATTTTAATTTATTCGAAAGATTTTTTAAAAATGTCTGAGAATGTTGCGTCTGCTGCAGAAGAATTATCTGCAAGCACAGAAGAATCCCGTAAAGGAACAGAGCAACAGACTAAAGCATTTTCAGAGATGTCCTCAGCCGCAGAAGAATTAGCACAAACCGCAGAAGAATTAAAAAATTCTACTAACTTACAAAAATCTGCTGAAGACTTGGCGTCTATGTCAGAACAATTATCTGCTAATATTGAAGAAGCTCTTTCTGCTAGTCAGGAACTTGCTAAAGCAATTGAACAAATTCAAAAAGGGGCAGAAATTCAAGGAAAAGAAACTTCAAAGGGAACTGAGATTGGCGAAAAGCTTGCTGCAACGAATGCACAAGTGGAAATTAATGCAAACAACATGCAAAAGCAAGCACAGGATATGCTGAAAAAATTAGGTACGAGTAAAGTTGATATAGATAAAATGATTACAAATATCAGTGCTTCAGCAATCAAGAATTTGGATGCGGCTAAGATTGTTCGTACCCTCGGAGAAAAATCCTTAGCGATAGATAAAATTGTAGAGTCCATTATCAATGTCACGATTAAGACAGATATGCTTGCGGTCAGTGGTTCGATAGAAGCAGCAAGAGCTGGTGAGCACGGAAAAGGTTTCTCGGTAGTATCCGGTGATATTCGTAATCTTGCTACAGAATCTTCTGTGAGTGCTGATAAAATTAAAAACTTGGTAAGATCTCTTTCGTTACTTATTGATACATGTGCGCAAAATGTAGAGTTTTCTGGGAATATGGCACAGAGTGAAGTAGCAAAGGCAAAAGCGTCCACGGATAGTTTGAATAAAATGGAAGGGGATATGGGAGTCATCGACAAAGCAATGACTGACATGTTAAAAAATTCTAGAGAGGCGAAGCAAGCAAACGACGAAGCCAAGAAAGCTGTGGATAATATTAGTGCTGCCGCTGAAGAATCAATGAAGTCTGTGTCCCAAGCATCTGCTGCATCAGAAGAGCAGGCGAAAGGATTACAAGAATTATCCGAAGCTATCGAAGAAATCGCAGCACTTGCAGATGAGTTACAATCCAACTAGGGGGATTAAATGGAAACATTACTCGAAAAAAAGAGTGTGAATGAAACCCAGATCGCTACTTTCCATATAGGCAAAGAGTTATTTGGAATTGGAATTCATAGAATAAAGGAAATTGTTCGTTATCCTGAAATCACGCATGTCCCTAGATCAACGGAATATCTAAAGGGTCTGACCAACCTACGTGGTAACGTATTACCGGTGTTAGACGCAAGAATTCGCTTAAACCTTCCTGTTGCACCTGTAACAGATAGAACAAGAGTTCTCGTCCTAGATGTAAATGAGTCTCTCATCGGAGTGATTGTAGATAGTGTAAAGGGAGTTGCTAGTTTGGAAAATGTGAGAGTAGAAACTCCACCTCCAATACTATCTTCCGGAGTTGATAGTAAATTTATTCACAAAGTAATTTATGCTAAGGATAATGAAGGAATTACTCTTGAGCTAAATGTAGACTCACTTTGTAATATTGATGTGACTCTCGAGAAGACTAAAAGAACCCATGTGCAACAAGAATCTGTAGAGACAGATAAAAAAAATGCGATAGCCGAAAAGCAATTGGTTACATTTCTTGTGGGACTAGAAGAATATGGATTTACCATTCAATCGGTACAGGAAATTCTAAGAGTAAGTAAAATTACGGAAGTTCCAGAAGTTCCTGCTTATGTGCTTGGAGTTTTGGCTCTTCGTAATGAGCTTCTTCCTATCATTGATTTACGCAAACTCTTTGGTATGCCCTCCCTTGTAGAAAACAAGTTACAAGAAATCGAGAGACTAGAAAAAAGCTACCAAAACTGGTTTTCAGGATTTAAGTATTCCTTCGAATCTGATTCTGGCTTTCGTAGTATTGAAACGGTTGATGCGTTGCAGTGGATTGAATCGTTTAGAACCTCGAGTGAAGAGATTGGAAAAATCTTGCAAAAAGTAAGATTTATACATCAGGATATACATTTTCACTCTCAAAATTTGTTCAAGACAAAGGATGTAAAAACTTCCGATGAGATTAAATCGTATCTAGAAAAAAATATTCAGTCTGGCTTCGAACAATTGCTATTAACCCTAAGTGATTGCAAAGAGGGAGTAAAAGAAGACATCAAGGAAGACCAGAGAATTCTAGTAGCAGATATTAATAAAAATTCCATTGGGATTATGGTCGATAGGATGCAGCAGGTTATTCGCATTCCTGAAAATATAATTGATCCCCCGCCAAGAATCATTCATGGGGATAAGGAAGATAATCTGCAAGGAATAGTAAAGCTGGATGAAGGAAAAAGACTGATTCTTTTCTTAGATGAAAAAAAACTATTCAATGAGAAGCTAATGAGTCGTATCCTGGATGTTAAGCAAGAGAACGTTTCTGAAAAGGAAAAAGAAGCTATTCATGGAGGAGAAAGTTTGCAAGAAGCTGAGGTGCAGTTAGTTACATTTAGACTTGGTAAGGAAGAGTTCGGTCTATATATAGAAGACGTTCGCGAAATCAATCGCCTAACAGGAGTAACCGCTGTTCCAAATTCTCCTTCCTTTGTAGAGGGGATTATGAATCTTCGCGGAAATGTAATTCCGGCTATTGACTTACGTAAAAGATTTAATTTAGAAATAGTGAAACATGGAGAGGCTACGCGGGTAATCATCGTAGATATTTTAGATAAGACTACCGGTTTAATTGTAGATTCTGTATCTGAGGTAATTCGAATTTCTAGAAAATTGATTGAACCACCACCGGAGATTATCAGTTCTAAAATAGAGACTGAGTTTATTGACGGAATTGCTAACTTGGCAAAGCAGGGGAGATTTATTATTATCCTCAATGTAGACAAAATTCTGAGTGGTGAAGAGCAACAACAACTCAAAGAAACTGCGAGAGTTGGAGTTTAATTTTTAATGGGTAAAAAAATCAGCGTTCTAGTTGTTGAAGATTCTGCTTTCATGAGAAAGGAATTGAAAAAAATTCTAGAATCAGATAGAAACATCGAAGTAACACTTGCGAGAGATGGAGAAGAAGGAGTCATGAAAGCAAGGGAGATACATCCTGATGTTGTGACGATGGATATAAATCTTCCGAGGATGGATGGAATTACTGCAATGCAATACATTGTAAATGAAAATATCTGTCCTGTTCTCATCGTCAGCTCTCTTTCGCAAGAAGGGGCGTTGATTACATTTGAAGCTCTGGAACTGGGCGCATTTGACTATGTGCCCAAGCCAGGCGGAACTGTTTCTTTGAATATAAAACAAGTAGCAGATGAAATTATCGCCAAAGTCAAATTAGCCGCTAAGTCAGGTGCAATCAATCGTATCCGCAAGCGAATGAATCGAGTAAAAGAATTTAATCGCAATGTTTCTAAACCTCTTAGTCCGAATAAAAAAAATAGAGAAGTAATCAAATCAAATGTATCGGTAAAAATTGCGGTCGCCATTGGAATTTCCACAGGTGGTCCGAAAGCACTTTCCGAAATTATTCCAGAAATTCCAGAAGATCTTGGAGCAGCATTATTCATTGTCCAACATATGCCGCCTAACTTCACAAAATCATTTGCCGGTAGACTCAACGACCATTCCCAAATTCCAATCAAGGAAGTAGAAGCTGGTGATACTGTGATGATAAACAATGGGTATTTAGGGAAGGGTGGTTATCATCTACAATTGAGACAACGTCCGAATAGCGAAATTCAAGTTCGTCTTTCGACTGACATTGAACATTTTTTTATGCCGTCGGTGGGTGTGATGATGGAATCAGTTTTGAGTATTTTCGGAAAGAATACAATTGGTGTGCTAATGACTGGAATGGGAGATGATGGTGCTGATGCAATGGTAAAAATAAAAAAAGCAGGTGGAATTACAATTGCTGAAAGTGAAGAGACTGCGGTTGTTTTTGGTATGCCGAAAGAGGCAATAGATAGAGGAGGAGCAGATATTGTTGTTCCTAGTTATCAAATCGTTCCAGAAATTCTAAAAGCAATAAGGAGGTTGGGATAGTATGAAAAAAAAAGATGAATTAATTTTACTTTTGAATAGTAAAGAGGAATCAGAAAGGTTGTATGCTGTCGAGGATATATTAGATTTTGGTTTAATAGAGCTTTCCTTAGAACTTTTAACACGGCTCAAAGTAGAAACTTCTCCAGCTGTAAAAAATAGTATTGTATCTGTTTTACAAAAAATGGAGCATACTCCAGCTTATCCGGTGATTTTTAAACTGTTTCCCGATAGAGATGCATTTATGAGAAACTCGGCGGTTAGTATATTTTCTGCTTATGGGGAAAATGTTGTTACCTTCCTTAGTTCCTATTTAGATCATGCTGATAAAGAAGTAAGAAAATTGATTTTAGATTCACTTGTAGAAATTGCTTCTAGGAGAAGCGAGACAAAAAATTCTGTGTTGGAAATATTTCGTGCCTGCCTCTATGATCCATCGATCAACGTGGTAATCACTGCGATTGAATACCTAGGGAGACTGGGAGATAGAAATAGTCTAGATGATTTGATTCAATTGTACCAAAGAGTAAATGAGCCAATGCTTCGATCTACAGTCTTAGATTGTGTTCTGAAAATTGGAGATAAAGAAGATTTCGAGAGCACAATCTCCACTTTATTTCAAGATTTGCAATCAGTGGATTCTATTTATATACCGCAGGTAATGAGACTCCTCGCTCAAAGTGGAAAAAAAGAAGAGTTCCTGCAATTAGTGCGAGACAAACAAAAAGAAGGAAATTATAGCGAAGACATATTAGCCTCGATTGATTGGCTTATAAAAAAAGAAGTTCTTGCGCCTAATGAGTGTATACCAATATTAAAAGAAATTGCTAGCACTGAGAAACTTGATGAGGATATGAGAGTTATTTGTGTGAAGTTATTACTTGCTTCAGGTAATAAAGAAGCATTTGAGTTTGTTCGGGAATGGGGGAAAAGAGGTAGCAAAGAGTTTCAGGCTTTTTGTATTGAATCAATGGAGGAAGAAAAAAATGGATGAGAAAAAATCATCAATATTTAAAACCGAAGATTATCTTTCTCCGGAAGAATTTGAAATCCTCGCAAATTTCATTTATCATAAAAGTGGAATTAAGATGGAGGCTAATAAGACTTACCTCCTAAACAATAGGGTACAAAAAAGAATCAGAGAGTTACGGTTCAGTGGTGCAGCGGAATATATTCGTTATCTCAAATACTCTGATAAAAATGGGGTTGAATTACAAGAATTTTTAAATCTTGTTACAGTGAATGAAACTTTTTTCTTCAGAGACTTTCCACAGTTAGAAGCTTTTGTGGAATGTGTTAAAGCAGTCGTAGAACAAAAGATGCTAAGAAATGATTATACGTTAAGAATTTGGAGTGCAGGTTGTTCCACCGGAGAAGAGCCATATACTCTTTCCATCATACTGCATGAAATTTTAGATGATATTAAAAAATGGAAGATAACAATCGTGGCAAGTGATATTGACCAGGTTGTTTTACGAAAAGCGGAAGCGGGAATTTATGAGCATAGAAGTGTTAAGGATACACCTGCCGAATACTTGGATAATTATTTTAATTATGACAAATCAAAACAAACATTCCACGTTAATAATTCTGTGAGATCCGTTGTGCATTTTGAGCATCTAAATTTGAATGATAAAGATAGGATGCGGTTGAAGCGAAATTTTGACATTGTATTTTGTAGAAATGTGCTGATCTATTTTGATGATGAATCAAGACGAAGAGCGGTAGAGATTTTTTATTCAGCATTGAATGAAAAAGGTTATGTATTTCTTGGATCAAGCGAGTCGATGGGAAGAATTACACTAGCGTTTAAATTGATTCGATTAAATAAATTTCTCGTATATTGTAAAGAGTAGGAACGTATGAAAAAAATATTAGTAGTTGATGATTCTCCGGTCGTAAGAAATTTTCACATGAATATTCTAAAGAAAGAAGGGTATTTAGTGGACAGCGCCGAAGATGGAGTAGTCGCATTAGAGAAATCCCTTACCATCGATTTTGATTTAATTCTATGTGATATAAATATGCCCAATATGGATGGACTAACGTTTGTGAGAAAATTTAGAGAACTGGAAAAGGAAATTCCGGTGATCGTTATTTCCACACAAGAAGAGCATCACCAGACGATAGAGGGATTTACTGCAGGGGCTAATCTATACATTATAAAGCCTGTAAGTCCAGAGAAACTTCTAGAACATATAAAATTATTATTGGACTAGTTACTAATGGTTAATGGTAAATTATTAATGGTTAATGGAAGAAAGAAGTATCGGCGGTGTAGTGAGCTTGTCGAACTATGGTAAAAAACAGTGAAGATAAAGTTAAGTAAAAAATGTACAATTAGGCAGCTAGAAAATCGAAAAGGGAAATTGGAAAAATCTTTGGGTGGTAAAAAAGCTAAGATTGCGATTGACGTTTCTGCTCTCGAAAAAATTGACACTGCTTTTTTGCAAGCTCTACTTTCTATAATAGAAAGTTGTAAACGAAGTGGAAAAAAATATGAAATACTGGGAAGGTCTGCTGCGTTCGATTTAATTTTAGAATGTTACGGAATTACTATATAAGGGGATAAATAAAATATGGCGAAGAAAATTTTAATACTAGATGATACACAATCTATGCGATCTCTTCTTGCAATGACACTTAAACAGAGTGGGTATAATGTGATTGAGGCGATAGATGGAGTCGATGGCTTAAGTAAACTAAAAGAGAATCCAGATGTGGAACTTATTTTTACAGATTTGAATATGCCGAATAAAAACGGGGTTGAATTCATAAAGGATGTAAAAGTAAATCCTTCCTTCAAAATGATTCCAATCGTAATGCTAACGACCGAAAGCGAAGAAAAGAAAAAGGAAGAAGGAAAAGCTGCCGGAGCAATGGCATGGATCGTAAAGCCATTTAAGGTCGAAACCATTCAAGCAGTACTAAACAAAGTTATCAGTTAATAGGCATTATGCGTTTAGTGGTAAAGAAAGGTAATTAATCAGTGGAAATAGATTTAGAGCATTATAGAAAACAATTTTTTTTAGAAGCTAGAGATATCCTGGAAAGAGCAAATTCTGGAGTGCTGAAAGCAGAATCGGATATTGACAATGATGAATTGCTTAACTCTATCTTTAGAGAAGTTCATACGATTAAAGGGAGTGCGGGTAGTTTCGAACTCTGGAAGATTTCTGAATTTACGCATCATTTAGAAAGTCTTCTTGCCTCTTTGCGAGATAAGAGGCTAAAGTTAAATTCTGAAATCGTAGATGTAATTTTAAATTCTCTGGATTATATAGAAAATCTTTTACAATTTTCTGAAGAAGGAATTGAATTCGAAATTGATATTATAAGGGTAGAACAAATAAAACAATTTCAGATTACCGATCTTCACGAGGTAATAGAAAATAAGGAAGAAAAAAAAATAAATCGAAAAATACCTGCAAGTGAAATCCCGCTGGCTATTTTAGAGAAACTGCAATCTAATTTACTTCCTGAACATAAAGCGTACTTTATCGAAATTCTCTATACGGATAACGAATTTCAGAACGGATACGATCCATTTGTCTTACTAAAAAATATTAAAAAAAATAGTCATTTTTATTTTCCAGAAACGGATAATACGATTCCCCCATTTCATGAATACGATAGCAGCCGTCTTTATTTAAGAACCAAAGTTTATTGTACGAGTGGACTCACAATAGAGGAATTAATTGATCTTGCCTTTGATTCTTCGCTTCTGAATGTATATGAGCTGGAATTTACTACGAATGATATAGAGACTAACGTTTTCGATTTAGCAAACGTAGATAGGGAAATGTTGCATGAATTTCTTGTCAGTGTCGAAGATATGCAACCTGCTATAGAGGAATCGCTTTTACAATATGAAAAAGATTTTTCGGAAGTCCCTCTAAATAGTCTGTTTCGATATATCCATACAATTAAAGGGGATTCGGATTATATTGGGTTAAAGACAATCGTTAGACTAACCCACGATCTGGAATCATTTTTAGATAAACTTAGGAAAGGAGTTGAGAGACCTAGTCCTGAGAGCATTGATAAAATTTTTAGTGCAGTTGATGAAATCAATTTTCATCTCATTCAATTGAATAAAGAAGTAAAACGAGAATCGGGAATTGCAAGTCTGAACCGAGAAAAAAGAAAAAGTCCAAGCCAAGAGTCAAATTCTATCATATCAAATCAATCGGATACAATGAAAGTAGTATTTCTCGAACAACTCAAGCAGATATCGGAAATGTTACCTATTCAGGCTGAGAATTATTTTAAAATACCTGCTAGTAAAAAAAATATTCAGCGAATGATTAAAACTCTTTCCCATTCCGCGAGTAAGGCTGATGTAAAAAAAATTTCTGAATTGTGCGAACTTACTTTGGGGAAACTAACGAATATCCGGTCGATGGATGAATTGCATAATTCGTTATCCGATTTGCTTTCCTTCATTGCGGGTTATCTAAATGGTAAACCTAAAAAGCTAGGTGAAATTTTAGTAGAAGAAGATGTTATTTCTACACAAGATTTGCAGGAAGCATTAAAACAACAAAAACCAATTGGTGAAATTCTGATTGAATCTGGAAAAGCAAGTAAAGAAGATATAGTGAAAGCACTCCGTAAACAAGAAATTTCTTCTATAGGCAAACAATTAAAAACCGCGAGTCCAGAAGCAGTAACAGAATCTGCTACAATGAAGATTGATGAATCCAAAGTAGATGTTTTTTACAATCTAATTGGAGAAATGATTGTCGCAAGAAATACGTATGATTTTTGTCTTACGCAACTTGATAGTTCGACTGAGAAAGATTTAGAAAAAATAACTAAATCCTTAAAAGAAAACCTGCATGTGATTTCTAGAGTTACAAATGAAATGCAAAGAAGCGTTATGTCTTTACGCATGGTTCCGGTTAAAAATGTATTTCAAAAATTTAATCGTGTCGTGCGCGACATTGCAAGGAAACAAAAGAAGGATATTGAACTTACGATTTCCGGTGAGAATGTAGAGATTGATAAAAGAGTTGCGGATACTCTTTCTGATCCGCTAATCCATTTAATTAGAAATGCATGTGACCATGGAATTGAATCATCCGATGAAAGAGTTGCACTCGGCAAACCTGCAACTGGTAATATCATTTTAAAAGCAGCTTATGAAGGCAATCACGCCGTTATCCGCATATCCGATGACGGGAAGGGACTTAATAAAGATAAGATTTTAGCGAAGGCAGAGGCAATGGGATATCGCACAGAGGGACTCAGTGAAGAAGAAATTTATAATCTGATTTTTCTACCTGGACTTTCTACTGCCGATAAACTAACGGATGTATCGGGGCGGGGAGTTGGTATGGATGTGGTTCAATCAACTGCAAAGTCCCTCGGTGGATTTGTAAAAATTCGTTCTAAGCCTGGACTAGGCTCTGAGACAATCATAAGCATTCCTATTTCTATGGGAGTAAGCAAGTCCCTAATGATAGAATCAGGTGGGAGTGAATTCGCATTACCCTTAGAAAGTGTGGTTGAAGCAATTAAAATTCCTGCAAAAGAAATTCATCTATTGCAAGACAGACTTATTTTTTATTTCAGAGGAGATGTTTTATCATTAGAGCATTTGGATAAATTACTCAATCGTAACAATACAAACTATTCAGACAATTATCATTTTTATCACGACATGCAAACTGAGAATAAAGAAATTTCCATTGTCGTTTTGCGCACATCGGAAAGTGGTAGATTTGCAATCATTGTGGATAAATTGAAAAAGAATATGGAGATCGCAATCAAACCTGTTCCAAAACAATTAAGCCATATCAATGTTATCAGTGGAGTTACTATTATGGGTGACGGAGCGATTGTGCAGGTGCTAAATGTAGAAGGGTTAAGATAAAATATTTTACATTGACCACTATATAGATTGCGGCAAAGTGAAAGTAAACGTTGAACCGAATCCGAGTTGACTCTTTACCCAAATGGTTCCACCGTTTTTTTCTGTGAATTCTTTGCACAGAATTAATCCGAGTCCCGATCCGATTTCGTTCTCAGTTCCCAATTGGCTAAACTGAGAATCGATTCTAAATATATTTCCTAAATTCTTAGGGTCAATTCCACTTCCTGTATCAGAGATTGAAATTTCTAAAAACTTTTCATTTATTGCTGTGGATAATATTACTTTTCCATTAGTGGGCGTAAATTTAATTGCATTGGTTAAAAGATTTCGAAGAATAGTAGCCACTAAAGATTCATCTGCATAAACTATTTCACCACCTACTAAATCTTTTTCGATTGTAATATTTTTCTTAAATGCATTTCCAGTCACAAGCGGAATCACAATGTTGATTAAATCATTGATTTTTATATTTTTGGGTCTAACACTTATTTCCCCCGTTTGCGATCGTGCCCATTGCAAAAGGTTTTCTAGAAGTCTATATGCTGATTGTGCAGAGCTATGGACAATTTGAATATATCTCCGATATAACTTTATGGATTCATTCATTTGTTCGTCTTTCATCTTGCTATCTAGAATTTCTGTGATCCCCAAAATTCCGCCGAACGGATTACGCAGATCATGCGCTATGATTCCAAAAAATTTATCCTTGGTCTTATTTAGGTTTTCAAGCTCTAGCATATATTTTTTTAAAGTTTCACTAGCCGTTTTGGATTCGGTGATATCAAGTAAGATGAGAAGATGATAACTAGATTCTTTTTCGGTTTCGAGTAGTGGTACTAGGCGAATATTTGCCCAAATAGTATTCCCACCTTTTGCGATGTATCTCCTTTCAAAGGAAATAGGTTCCTTTTTTCCCTCTAATAGAATTTGCCATTGCTCTAAATTTAGTATTGCATCATCAGGATGGGTAACATCGAGAAACCGCTTACCTACAATTTCTTCTTCCTTATAACCTAGAATTTCACAGAACTTTGGATTGATTTGTACAAACTCACCAGTTGGGGAATCAGCAAGTGCAATGCCGAGCGGAGCCTGGTTAAATACTGCGTGAAACCGATTCTCACTTTCTATTAACTCTGCCTCTGCTTGTTTTTTTTCGTTGATATCTCTCGCGATTAACAAAACGCCAAAGATTTCATCTCTTTCATTTTTAACAGGTGCGTATTGAAGTTCAAACCAATAATAGGAATTGTTTACTTGGATAGATTTATCTACAAAAATTCTTTTTCCTTCTAAGGCTGAATAAAAATGTCTATCAAAACTTTCTTTATCTTCGGGTAGAGTTAAATCATAAATAGACAAACCAGTTTGCAATGGTTTCCCAAATAGAGTTAAACTTCTAGTAGATGCGATTTGATTGAAGAACTGAATTTTTCGCTCACTGTCAATGAATAGAATGGATTCAAAACTATTGTCTAAGATTGTCGTTAAAAGTCGATTTGTCTCTCTTTCATTCTTTGCTTTTTCTTGTAATTCTAGAATCCTTTTTTCTAATTTACTATTTTTGTCTTTTAGAAAATGGACTTCCATTTCTTGTTTTTGTTTTTTTTCGGTAATATCTGTGCGAATTCCTAAGTAACGTATAACTCGCCCATCTCTATCTGTAACTGGAACTAGAATGGTTTCTAGCCAATAGATACGTCCATCCTTAGAACGATTTCGGATTTCTCCTTTCCAGATATTTCCACTTTGGATATTGCGGTACATGTCTTTAAAAAATTCTCTTGAATGATATCCTGAGTTTACAATTTTATGATCTTCCCCTATTAATTCTTCGTTTGTAAAATTACTGATTGCGCAAAATGAACTGTTTGCGTAGATGATTTTTCCATTAGGATCTGTAACTGCAAAAATATTGTATTTCTTTGATTGAGACTCTCTTGAGATTACTAATCTATTTTGTTCGAAATTAGGAATTGGATTAGAAATTAAAACTGATTTTTTTTGTCCGTCTACATCCGTATACGAATTGATTCTCCATTCAAAATACAAAAATTTTCCGCTCTTATTCGGAAGACTATAAATATGACTATAAGGATTTTCTTTTTCTTCTGGTATTTTTTCTGTCTGTGATAACTTCAAATCTTGCGGTTGAATAATATCTTTGATGTTTTTATTTAGCAAATCCTCTTGAGTATAACCTAGGGTATCCTCAAAATTTTTACTAATAAAAATAATATGATTATTTTCATCTAATTCAGCTATCAGTTCAGGAATAGAATTTATTTGATTTATAATGGGTTCCTTTATTTTTATATTTTTCATAAGAAATTTCTCTTTGTTAAAGATGATATGCGGTAAATCAAAATTATACTCTTAGTAGCTTTACTTTTTCTCACTTGACCCTCTTTTGGTCTCGTAAAACTAAAGTCAGGTAAATTAAGTTTACTTATAAAAAATACAAAAAAAGAATTTTAAAAAAAATATTTGAAATAAAAACATTGCACAATAATAGCATTGCGAAATAAGGCAAAATAGAAGTGATAAATTGCAAAATGAAGTGTCATGTGGTAATTATTTATTTGCCTCACAGAATTCCATTTTGCAATGTTCGTATTCTTAAATACTTTTTTAAAATACTTGACTTTAGTTTTTGTGAGATAAAAAGAAGCTAATGAGAAAAAGGGAAGTAATGAAGAAAGGTGAATATCTATGATTCGGTGGTGTTCGTACTGCCAACAGTATATGGATGAAATTGAGCCCTTCGACGATTATTCGATGACTCACTCAACGTGTAATGCCTGTTATTCAACCAAGATTTACGCAGACGGTGAAAATACCCAGAAGGCGAGAAAACTGGCAACGTTCTATTCGGAATTGAGATCTTGTTTACGCTGTAGGGAAACCAATCAGTTCAAAGTCCTTCTTCTGCACGGTCTTACTCTTAACTTGCGTCCCTCTGATTTCATTATTGGTTTAATGCAACCTCTTATGTATGAAGTGGGAAAGTTATGGGGAGAAGGAAAAATCATGGTTAGTGACGAACATTGTTTTACCCGAGCCATTTCAGAGACAATTGGGATGGTACATACTTCCTTAGGAGATTTTCAAGAATTTCGTCAGCATAGAAATCCCGTCCTTGTTCTGACAACGGGATCTGATAATCAGCATACCTTGGGACTTCAATTTGTGGAACTGGTTCTGATGCTAAATAAAATACCAACGTTTACAATTTTGGAATCATTGAGTGCAAAAGATTTGTGCGATCAGTTGTTCTTGTTAAAACCTAAATACTTGGGTCTATCTCTGGCGGTTTGTAGCCAATTTGGAAAACTTGTATCCTATCTTGAATACCTCACGCAGGAACCAAACCTCTCAAAAATACAGATTGTGATTGGTGGATCGGCAGTCCGATGGGGTAGTGAATTGCTGACTAGCAGCAGAATCAAAATATTTCCTACAGTACAGGAATTTGTAGCAAGTCTAGCATGAAAAAGTCGTTGTTGGTGGATTGAAATCATCGGGCAGTTGACTGATGCAAAGGATATTGCGTCTAATATAGAGTATCCTCAAATATTTTATTAATAAATAACGTGAACTCGGTGTAAGGATTAACCTTCTTGTCATCCCCGAAATTTTCTGTCGGGGATCTTTAGAGGTAGAGATTCCCGACAAAAGAACTCGGGAATGACATTTAAAGGTGCTACTTATTCTTTCTAATGTCTTAAATCGAATTCACGTTATTAAAAAAAAATGGCAATAAAAGTATTGCAGAACAAAAGCATTGCAAAATGAATTGGCATATAGAAATAAAATTGCAAAATGAAGTGAGATGTGGTAAATCAAAATTTACCTCTTGCCTAAATTAGAATTGATTTTGTAATTCTTTCTTGTTCTTTCGAGTATCTTTAAAAAAATTGTAATCTGCTTGCATTAAACTAAAATGAATGTATTATCGGAGGACAATGAATATGCAAATCAAACAATCGAAAATCCTTGTCATCGATGATGATTTGTCTCTATTGGAACTATTCGAATTATGTTTAAATGAACTAGGTTATGTAATTCATACAGTAGCCAACTCTCAAGAAGCGCTTGAACTAATTAAAAAAGAAAATTTTGATTTAGTATTTGCAGATATTTATGTACCTCCACTCAGTGGGTTTGCCGTACTTGAGGAAATTAAAAAGTATTCGCCGGATGTCCCTGTCATTATCATTTCTGGTTTTGCAGAGTTTGATAATGCTTTGAAAGCCGTAGAGATGGGCGCTTATCATATCTTACAAAAACCTGTAGAAGTAAAAGAGCTCCCTTTTTTTGTAAAAAAGGCAATTGAGTATCATAGTATTAAATCAGAATTGAAAAAAATAAAGGAACGATTTTATAACTTGGTCGCAAGTAGCAAATTCATTACCCAGAATAAAGAATTCCTCGATACTATTCAAATAGCAGAGCAAGTCGCGGATAGCGAAATCAGTGTACTGATTTGTGGAGAAAGTGGTACCGGTAAGGGGCTAATGGCTGAATACATTCACGAAAAAAGTTCTAGGTCAGACAAACCTTTCATTAAAGTAAATTGTGCCGGAATTCCAGAAGGGCTTTTGGAAAGTGAGTTATTCGGTCATGTAAAAGATGCCTTTATCGGAGCAACTAAAGATCGAAAAGGTAAATTTGAATTAGCCGATGGAGGAACTATTTTTTTAGATGAGATCGGAGAAATGCCGTTTGCCTTTCAATCTAGGCTACTTCGTGTTCTTCAAACCAAAGAATTTGAAAGTGCGGGGGATTCCGAAACAAAAAAAGTAAATGTTCGAATTATAGCAGCATCCAATACCAACCTAGAAGCGGCTATTCAAGAGAAAACGTTCAAGGCGGATTTTTTCTATCTTTTAAATGGAGTTTCTATAAAAATTTTGCCTTTACGAGAAAGAATAGAGGACATTGAAATTTTAGCAAACCACTTCATCGAAAAATTCTCCAAAGATAAAAAAAAGGATTTAACTAGAAACGCTTTATTTTTACTAAAAGCCCACCCGTGGAGAGGGAATGTAAGAGAATTAGAAAATACAATTCATAGAGCAGTTGTATTAGCAAAAGAAAATTCGATTGACGTTAGCCATTTGCCGGAAGAATTTAGAGTTGTTTCTCAAAATAAAAAAGACGATTTATTTTCTTTAGAAGAAATGGAAAAAAACATATCAGTAAAATTCTTTCTTACACATCCGACTTTAAAGAAGCAGCAGATATATTAAAAATAGATATTGCTACGCTCTGGCGCAAAAGAAAGAAGTATTCGATTTGAGAAAAAACTGAATACCACCGATATCGCTCAATGACCGATCTTTTGGTCTAGCATTCACTAACTTGGCAACAAGCGCTAAAGCTATTATTTATCACAAGATCCAGTTTCTAAGTTAAACTTTTTCTTTTTTTCTATGTCATCGCTAAATGATTTTCCAAGTTCAGATTGCATTTTAAAACACTTAGGCTTATTTTGTTTACCCTCAGTTTTAAAACAATCACAGACAGATTTGACTTTATCCTCATAGGAACCTTCGGAGGAAGTTTTAGATACACCCATCATTTCTCGTTCGCATTCCCCAAGTAGGTTTATATAGGAGGTATAGGCAGGTGAACCTTTTCCAAGTTCTTTCACTTGTTTTTCTCGTAAGTCAAGGCAGGCTTTTTTCTCAGCTGGTTTGTTAGAACTTTTGGCAGATTTTAGGCAATGACACAGAGCCTCTGCTTTTTCTGCTGATTCAGCATTTGCAAAAAGGGAAAAGAAAGATAAACTGAATAGAAATAGAATCGTGAATGATTTCATAAAGTGTCCTTTTTTATAATGGATTTCTTCACATAATTCTTAGGATTAGTTAATATGGAAAGAATAAAAAGAAAAAATTTCTACTCTAGTTTTACTTCTTTTGCTATCCAAGCGAGTCCTTCATAAAAATCACCAGTCATACAATTTGGTGGATCAGTAAACCAACCAAAACAGGGTGGGAAATCTTGCGTAGTAGCCTCTGTTAAATCCTTTGTGAAATAGTAGCGGCTAATGTACTTATGCTCATACTTATTTGGATCAGGTCTGATTTGTAAAGTGACCCTAAACATTTCCTTTGTGCCTTCTCTAACTGAAAAAATCTCTTCGTTGTTTTGCAGTTTAAATTCTTTTTTATTTCCTTTTGTATCTATAAATGCAGTAGTGTAAGGTTTAAGAGAAAGAGTATTTTTTTCATCGGGACCGACAAGAGCATAACCAGAGTCCCTAAAACTTTCTGCTTTTTGAAATTTTAAATCGATAACTTTTTTTCCCTCGCGGTTAATAAAATAGCGAGTATACATTTTTGAAGGAATCGTATCCTTTGTTTGAAACATTTCATCTACAAGCGCAAGTCCGTCTTTGCTAAAACTACTAGCCATTCTAAATTTCTTTTCGATTACTTCTTTACCTGTTTTATCAATATATCCCCAAAGACCATAGGGTTCTCTCTCTGCAATTAATTCACAGTCTGTGTAGGGGTTAGGGTCTGTTATCTGCACATGTGCAAGTCCTTCTTTAAAATTTCCAACGATCGTATATTTTGGTTCAATTATCCAATTATCATTTATATCTTTGAATCCCCATTTCCCATCTTTACAGGATGGCATTAGTCCTTCCGAAAACCTACCCGGACCGGAGTAATAAGAATAAAGTCCGTTGTGATAAATGTATTTTCCTGATTTAGTGAGAAAGTATTTGTCATATCGCTTAGAAACATTTTTGTATTTGAATTTCTTTGTGGCAACTTCGGCGACTCCTTCTCGAAATGGAGTGGCATTGTAAAAAGAAGGGGGTATAATGAAATTACCCTTTGTGTCAATATAACCCCAACCTTTTTCAGATACTTCTGGATTTACTATCTCAACTGCGGCGAGTACTGGATCGTCTGAAAATTCATTTGCAGATTTAAACTGAAAGGGAATTACTACTTCGCCTTTTAGATTGATGTAACCCCAGAGGTTATTTTTTTTTACAGGTGCTAGTCCATGGTTAAATCTATTTGCTCCTTCAAATTCCTGTGGAATTACAATTTTTCCAGAAGTATCCATGAAGCCGAAAAGGTAGGTTCGTTCTTTCCCGTTAAATGCATCTACCAAAAAAGAAACACAAGACTCACAAAATAAAACAAATAATAATAAAAGACCGTATCGTTTCATAATTCGCTCACTTCCTAGTTGAGCTTAAAAATTAAACGTACTCGCAGGAATATTTACATTTCGCCTAACGTTTTTGTACTGGATGTCTACTTGGGAAGTGTCTTGATTAAGGCTAATATCGGTTACGCGAGTGGTGAGTCTTCCGGGTGGATGGTCACCTGTTCGGTATTGCTCTGGAACTTGACAGATGGCTTTAATGTTTCGTTCTTCGGAAGTATATTCTAATGAGGATAGACCTTTATCATAAAAAAAGTATTTATATTCATCGTTTCCACGTTTTACAAGAACTCTTTTTTCTCCAGGACTGAGATAACTTTTTTCAGATTTAAATTCCTCTATAAAATTTTGTGCGATGGTGAAGTAGATGATAGGATAGGGGATAACAATCGGTTTGCGGGAAGTAGGATCTATCATGTGGATGTCTCCCATTGATTGTTCGTGGATTTTTTCCTGTCCGGAAGATTTGATTCGAATAGTAGTGCTATCGGATACGATTTGAGAAATGATTAAGCCGAAGAACGGCTCCATGAGTTGAATTTTTACTTTTCCGGAAACCTTGTCGAAGAAAATTTTCCCATTCACATTATTTGCCTCTTTTAGTTTGTCTCCAGAAAGAATTTTCATTGAAAATTCGCCGGTAAAAGAACTAGAATTTTTTTCTAATCGTTCTACTATTTCGACTAACGACTTCGCGCGAGGATCAGTGTATTTTAGATTTTGTGCTTGTTTGGATTCGTCAAAATCAGGCGCATTTACAATGGACGTATCAGTTTTGCAATTATTAAAACTGTAAAAGGAGAATAGTAGGAGTAGTTGGAATATTTTTTTCATATTGTTCCTGTTTTTTTAAGATTTATTTATATCTAAATTTTTAATTTTTTGCAGAATTTTTTCTTTTTCCGTGTTATTATTCTGTATCTCTATAGATTTTTTCCAGTTCTCGGTTGCGCTATCTGGATCATTTAGTTTATAAAATAAATCTCCTAAATGATCGTAGACTACAGGGTCATCTTCTTTCTTGTCTAACATTATTTGCATTGCAAGATTGAGATGGTGAAGAGATTCTTTTAGTTTTTCCATTTTAAATAAAATCCAACCAAGACTGTCCTGATAAGATCCGTTGTCAGGCTCTAACTCTACCGCACGTTTGATGTATTCGTAAGCTTGCGTCAACTCCATATTATTCTCAGTATAAAGATAACCGATATAATTGTAAGTAGCCGCATTAGTATTGTCTAACTCGATAGATTTTTTTAAATCCTGAATCGTTTCTTTTAGTTGTTTATCTTTTTCGAATGCACTTGCTCTAAAAAAGTAGTAGTTGGGATTTTTGGGATCAATCGTGATTGCTTTTGTAATGGCAGAGATACTTTCTTTGAATTGATTTAGAGAAAAATAATTGAGTCCATAAATAAAATGTACATTTGGATTTCCACTATTTACAATAGTGTCCAGGATCTTATTTGATTCTTCGTAGCGCTTAATCTTTGTATTCCTGTATGTATTTGCCAAATGGAGAGATAGGTTTATTTTTTCCTGCTCATTTTCGGAAATATCTAAGGCTTTTCTAATATAGTGAATGGCTAAAAAAGGTGCACCGCTGTCCTCATAACAAGTAGCAATAAAATCATATACAATGGCAGGGCGAATTTTGAGTTCTGGGTTAGTGAGAGATAATTCTAAAAGTTGCATAGAAAGCTCTATCGCAAGATTGTATTGTTTGTAGGAATAAGCAATTTCAGAGGTGGCTCTTAACTCGTTTGCAAGCTCTGTAGTTTTTTTTAGTTTGGAATAGATAATGATGAGTGCGATTCGAAGAGATAACCTGTTTGGATTTTTGGTGGACATTCCTACAAAATAATCTTCGGCTTCTTTATGTTTGCCGGTTAATACCTTGTAAATGGAGCCTAACAATGATTCGTCTTTGATTTTACCTTCTTTCTGTAAATTTTCGAAGTAAGAAAGAGAAAACATTTTATTTTCTATAAAATGCATTTCGGCTAATAGCTGTATGACGGGCTTTGAGTCAGGAGTTATTTTAAGAATTTTATTTAGATAACTTCTAGATTCATTGAATTCTCCAATTGTGATAAGTATTTGCGCAACAGTAAAAAAAACGTCAGGGTCATTCTCTTTGTATTTTAAATAAAGTTTATAGTAGTGCAGAGATTTGTAGGCGTCTCCTTTTTTAGAATAAATATCGCCTAGATATTTGAGAGTATAATTTCTATACTTACTGTTACCTTCTTTTTTTTGAATGGAATTATAGAGAGAAGTAAAGTAAAGAATCGTCTTGGGATAATTCTCAATTTCCGCATTGAGAGAACCTAAAAAATAAAGTATGTCTGAATCATCGGAGTAAAATGATATTACACTCTCTAAAAGGTCAGCTGCCTCTTTGAATTTATTTTGTTTGATGAGAAGTCTGGATTTTAGAATCAAAGCATCTTTGTACTGCTTATTTTCGGAAAGGCTGAGCGCCATATCTACATCTGTAGAACTTTCATTCCATTCTTTGATTTCAAAATGACTGGTAGCTTTTTGAAAATAGGTGGTATTGCTCACAGGTAAATTCTGTTCTTTGGCACAGGAAATATAAGCTTGGAAATACTGGATTGCTTTTTTATGAAAGGCGATAATTTGTGTGTTGTTTCTTGCATGGTTTGCTTGCACTTGCGCCTTTAAGCCGAGGGAAAGGATAAAGTCTGGTATGTATTCGGTTTGGTCAGGGTCTCCCAGAATTGGCTTACAAGTCTTCAGTTTTTCTGAATCGGCAAAGTTAGCTGAAAAAGCACCTAGGATTAATGTAATAAAAATAAGAAATACGCTCATATTGTTCTACCCTGTAAACTTATTCGTCTGATTCTAGTACTTAACTAAATAAAGAGCCCAATAAACCAATAATTTAATTTACAGAATCGGGTTTTTTTACGATTCTATTAGTAATAACGTAATTTTTTTTAGAAAGAAACGAGAAGAGGATTAATTGCTTAAAATTTTAAAAGACAATCTTATCTATGTAATTGCTATCGGAATCATTTGGCTCATTACATTCCCGGTTCTAATCTACAATAGACATTCCCTGCTAAATTGGTATGCAATCACTATGTCCCCGAGCGGCTATTCTCCTAAGGTAATGAAGAAATTTTTGAGTAAGGGAGATGACATACTTGCGAAAAATCTAGAAGATTCAATTAAATCTGACCGGATTGAAAAAGAATTGGAAGACGAGAAAAAACGGGAAGGAATTTTAATCGCACATCTTGAGCAGATGGAAGCAGCTTGCGATTATTACAAAGTAGCCGGGAAAAAAGATGATGTGTTGCAAAATCCAACTTGGTTAGAACAAAATAAATATTGGACAAGTGATAGGGAGTTGTCGGCTAACGGATTAGGTAGTACTCGTAAACAACTCCCGAGTGTGACTAATCCAAATGAATACTGGAAAAATAATATTAACGCAATTCTAAGTGCATTAGATTATTACAAACGTGGATTAAATTATTCAGGACCAGAAATTTTGGCAGCAGATAAAATTCGTACTGTGGCAAGAGCAGTCTGTAGACCAGAGGAAATTATCCTCGCTTATACTACTTATTTAAATTTTTCCGATGCTTATGTAGAAGAAATTTTAGATAAAGAAGATGAAGAGATTCTAAAAAAGAACCAGTCTTTTTTTGCTCCGATTCTTCGTTTGTTTGGACTCGCAGGACCTACAGACAGAAAAGAAATGTATGGACTAAGTCCGCTTATGAAAAAAACGATTGTGTGGAAATATATTAAGGAAAATCACAATTTACCTCTCCTAATGGATTATATTCGCGGTTTAAATATTTTGTTACTTGATACAAAACTCAGAGAATCTTCTCCTTATGAAGCGGATGCACTATATGATACTATTCTTTTCTTTTTACAGGGTACGGAAGATCCCAAACAGCAGCTAAGCGAGAGAAACTTCCGATTTAAAAGAGGAATTTTACTCTTTAATATGGGAGAGTATGAAAGCGCAAAACGACAATTTATCGGTGCGAAAGAACCAATTGATTTAAAGGATGAATCTATGACACAAATTCATCTTAGCACGAGCCATAAGTTTCAATCCGAGCTTATGATTGCAAAATGTCATTTTAAACAAGGAAAATATAAAGAGGCATTAATATCACTTAGCTCTGCACAGATTCATATCGCGAACGTGGAAGGAAAACTGGAGAGAGATTTGTTAGATGACTATAAAAATACGTTACGCGAAACGTATAAAAAATTGGGTAGAATCAAAGAGGCAGATGAAATAGAGTGAGTATAATAAGCAGTCCAAGTAACTCAAACGACATTCTTTACTTTGATTATAATGCCACTCATCCACCATTTACTGAAATTCTATTAGAGGCTTACAAAGAGTATTCGCAAAATTTTTTTAATCCATCTGGTGCAACAAGATTTTCTCTATCACGGCAGTCTGTTTTAGAAAATGCTAGGGCGTATTTTGGAGAAATTACAAATAAAGATAAAAATCAATTTGTATTCTGCTCTACCGGTACAGAGGCTAATGCGCTCTTAGTCGCTTCTCTTGTGGAGTATTTAAAAAAGTTCAAACGAGTTCTTGTTTCTCCCTTTGAACACTCTTCTTTTTATGGAAGCCTGGATTATTTTGAAATTCCATTTGAACTTTTAAAAACAGATAAATCAGGGACTATAAACTTAAACGATTTAGAAAACAAACTGAAAGAAGAAACCTCTCCTGTTTTTGTAATCTATGCTGGAAATGAAACGGGTGTAATTCAACCGATACAAAAAATTTATTCCATTACCAGTCAATATGATATGCCAATATTTTCGGATTTAATGCAGGCATTTGGAAAAATTGAAATTGATTATTCTCTCTTAGAAGGTTTTACTTTTAGTGGGCATAAAATTGGTGGTGGAATGGGGGCTAGTCTTTGTTATCTTCCAAGTAAATACCTCAAAAAAGAATTTGGAGTCTTTAAAGGTGGAAACCAAGAAAATAGTCATCGTGCGGGAACAGAAAATAGTCCAGCCATTCTAGCATTCCAAAATTCTGCCAAATTACAATTAGCCTCTTTAGAAGAAAAAAACAAACGTTTACTAACTTACCGAAACCAAATGGAAAAAAAGCTAAAAGAATTAGGTGCAGAAATCATTGCGGAAAATTCAGATAGACTTCCTTCTACTACGTTTACCCTGCTTCCTATTGAAGAGGTCGATTTTTTTATGATGGGAATGGAGGAGGCTAATATAATAGTATCCACTGGTTCTTCTTGTAAATCCCGCACCCGAGATCCGAGTTTTTCTCTACTTAGAATGGGTTATACTAAAGAAGAAGCTCTGCGCGCTATTCGAATTTCGACTGGTTACTTTACAAACTCGGAAGAGATAGAGCGACTAACGGTGGCGATTGAAAGTATTGTACGTAAATTAACTTGAGTTTGATGAATCGCTCTTCCTGTCACCCCCGAAATTCCCGTCTATCGCTGCCCAATGTTGCACAATTAAGAATTTTTCACCGCGAAGAACACGAAGCTCGCGAAGGATTTTATCAATAATCTCTTTCTTTTCTTCGTGTTCTCTGTGTTCTTCGTGGTTAACCTCATCTTTGTTTCCTTAACTTGACAGCATCCTGCGCTTGATCGCGCTTAACGCCTTCGTATGGTAATCTTTAAATCACTTCCCCAAATAAGTTTTTACCCGTAGAGTTGCATTTTCTCGAATGTTTTTATAAAAAAGTTGGTAGTCTACGAGATGGTAGTTTTTTCCGAGTTCAAGTGTTGGAAAATCTTTTTCGGGTACTTTATGAGTCCAAAGAATTCCTTCCTCGCATTTCGCATCGGCAATTTGGGGGATAATGCTATCATAACTTTTCGGTAGGCTTCCAAGATTAGATTCTTTCGGCATATACAGAGTATCCTCTGACCAACTAAGTGGATTTACGCAGAATCCGTTTTTGTAAAGTTCCTCTAGACGACTTGGTTTTTTATCCCAGAGATAGGTATTCCAATTGATTAAACAACCAGTGGCAGTTGGCGATTTACAAACTGGAAATCCAACTTCCTTTGGGTTATAAGGCCAGCCGAGTGTATATGCGGCTACCATTGTTTTGCCCATTGGAGAATTTTGAATTACCTCGGATAGAAGTCTTGCAGCATGATGTGTTCCCTGGCTATGAGAAGCTAGAATCCAGGGTCTACCTTTGTTAAAATTCTTTTCGAAATGAGTAAATGCTTTTTTTACGTCTTGGTATGCAAAGTCTAATGCTCGTTTGCCTTCATCTGTTTCCTTTAAAAATACATAGATAGCAGCCTGCCTATAGCGGGGAGAGTATACCTTGCAGCAATCGTTAAATACAGTCGCTTGCAATTGGATAGTTCCTTTATCCGTTCTTTCGTTTAACGTTTCATTTTCCAAGTCTCCGTTCCAAGTGTCTCTTTTTAGGTGCGTTGTCGGATGGATGAAAAAAACATCTGCTTGGGCTAATTCTTGTTTGTCGGTGAAACCTGAATTTGTTGGAACTTGGTCTGCTGCATCTTTTTTATCAGGATGTGTTGCCCAGAATTTTAAGTCTGCATAGTTTGGAGAAAGTAATTGATTACTCTCTTCTATAGACTTTGCAGGCTTTAATAAAAATGTGCACCCGGAAATTACGAGTAGGTATAGGATTGTATGGTTCATAGTGGGTTTTAATTTCATCATGGTTTTACCGTTTATGGTCGTAAAATACTATTTAATTAGTCCAATCATTTTTTCTTCTAGAGTTTTTAGAATTTCTTCTATAGCTTTTTTAGTTCCAGTTCTCCCCTGTTTATGGAGCGGATAATAAGGATTTATCGAAATTGGTTCTCCTGCTTTTAGGGAGACTTTGTATTTGCCAAAGACTGGTCTTTTTTGTCCTTTGCCTGTTTTGATTTTCGAAATTGTGTCATAGAATAAAAGTGAAATTTCAGCGAATCGTTCAAAGCTGGGTTTTTCTTTCACATAACTTCCATTTACCGCTACAAAACTCTCTACTAATCTCATATTCCAATCCATCTCTTTGGACTCGAATGCAATTCTATCTAAAAGTTTTTTTTCAATTTCTGAGATTTGTGCAGGAATATCTTCTCGGTAAATCCAGTTCCAGCTTGTTTGTTCTAATTTTCTGCATCTGTCGATGATACTGCCCCGT
This sequence comes from Leptospiraceae bacterium, assembly GCA_017996175.1. GTDB lineage: Bacteria > Spirochaetota > Leptospiria > Leptospirales > Leptospiraceae > UBA2033. The sequence goes on along the minus strand of JAGOHK010000007.1, from coordinate 24,531 downwards.
GCTGTTATTTGGAAAAATCTTTCTGGCACAGAGAGGATATTACTGAGTAAACTCTCCAATCTTTCTTTTAAAGGGGATGATTCATTGTTGATTTTTAGTCCGTAGTGTTTTTTGTAAAATGTTTCTACTGTTTCCATAAGCCTGATTCCTACAGAGTAAAGTTTTGAATAGATACGTTTTCTCTCCGAGTCAAATTCTTGTGGCAAATCAGGAATACTCTCAAGTATTTCCCCATTTAAGTCCTTTAAAAAACTATCCAATAAAGACTCTAACTTTTTCCAATCAGGATCTATGTAGGAATATTGAATCCCAAGCGGGAGGATGTAAACTTCTTCGTTTCGATTTTGTTTTTCTAAATCTTCTAAACACCAAAGAGCCATTTGCCCAATGCCGGGCTCTAGCGGGGATATAATTTCATTATGCCCATTGGTTGCTCCTTCTGGTGCGATTGCCAATGGAAATCTACCATTTGCAAATAGATTTCGAATGGAATTTAACCCTTTCCAATCAACTTTCCCGCGGTGAATCGGTGTTCCCCCTAACTTTGAATAGAACTCTCCCGTTTTCTCTCCCGCCCAGATAGGAATTCCTCTATCCCATACAAAATGAAAGTGGGTAATATCATTTATCCGTATTCTATTTTTCTTAAAATAGTTTGGTAATAATTCCCAAAAAATGTTTCCAAGCAAAACTGGATCATCTGCATTAGGATGACGAAAAGCAATCAGGAGTCTAATTTTTTTATCTAGAAATTTTTTGTAGAGGTCGGCAAGTATTTCTATATTTTCAAAATCAATTTTGCGGATAGGAGTGGTTAACCGCATTTTGAACGGAAGGGCAAGTTTTGCAAGATTATAAGTTTTTAAATCAAACTTGGGTTCGATGAAATGAAGTGGTGGTTTTATTCCTGTAATTTTACTCATAGTACAATTTTAGAATATAGCATAAATCAAAAGCTGTAATATGAGTAAGATACTCGACCAAATTCGTAAATCCCGCAGGAGAGTTGGTTTTTCTTCGTATATTTGTTTTACCGGCAGAATCCAAATTACAACTAATAGTAACGCAAATAAAATTCCTGCACTTGGTTTTGCGAGCGTATCGGGGAGTAATAACCAGAAGTCTTGTAAGATAGATTTCATTTTTTTTCTCCTTCGTGAATGGTTAGGTTATGGAGTTCCTTGTCCGTTTTCTTTAAACTAAAATGACTTACAATAAATAAAATCAGGCTAGATCCAACAAAACTATAAAACGCAACGTAGAGCATATTTACTCCTGTCCGATTGAGGAGAATGGCAAATAGAAGTCCGAGGATAATCGTTGCAAGCCCACCCTTCGAGCTAGGTTTTTTACTTAAAATTCCCCAGAGCACAAGGGCGAACATGGGACCCTGAAATAAAGAAAGCATTTCTTGGATAAATGCATATATACCGGCGAACATAGACGTTAGTGGCGCAACCAACATCCCGAGTAGAAGCGCAACTGTAGTTACAATTTTTCCAAGTTTCAAATCAAACGCATCGTCTCTTTCTTTTCGTAAAACTCCTACGATGTCGCGGGTAAACATAGTTGCCGTTGAGTTGAGTGTTGAATCAACAGAAGATTGGAGAGCAGCGATAAAAGATACAAATAAAATTCCAGAAAGACCAGGCGGCAAAACATGTTTAACCACCCAGGGTAATGCTTGGTCAGGAAACTCCAAAGGATTTGTCACAAGTACAAGAGCAAGAAAACCAGGAAATATAATCAGAAAAGGAACTAACGTCTTAGCAAATGCAGCAAATATCATAGATGCCTGTCCGTCCCACTGCGACTTTGCACCTAACGTTCTTTGTAAAATCACTTGGCTCGTACACCAATACGCGGGAGACAATACAAGCCCAAGTCCTAGAACCACACCGGGCCAGGGAAATTCTAAATGTGTTGCAGGGAGAAATGCTTTTAGATGATCTGGATGATCGGTATTTATTTTAGTAAAGAATGCATTTAGTCCGCCTGCCTTTTCAATTCCTAAATACATTAGTCCAACTGCACCGGCAAACATGATGAATACCTGTACTGTATCAGTGATGGTTACTGCCTTTAATCCGCCAGTTGCGGTGTATACCCCAACTACGAATGCAGAAACTAAAATACTAAAATATACAGGCCAACCCAAATAGGTTTTTAACATAAGCGCCGTAGACCATAAAAAGGCTCCTACCATTAGAACGGTAAACACGGATAAGACGCTGGCAGAAATAAACCTTACTCCTTGGTTGTATCTCAGTCCCAAGTATTCAGGAATGGAGTATACTCCCGCCTTCCAGTAGTAGGGGATAAACAAAAATGCCGCAAGTATCATCGCAGGAATTGCCCCTATCCATTCAAAGTTTGCCTGCGCAATTCCGATTTTATAAGCACTGCCCGCAGCTCCCACGTAATCATTGGAGCCAATGTTTGAGCCTACAATTGAAAGACCGACCACCCACCACGAAAGAGTTTTGCCAGCTATAAAAAAGTCGCTTGAGTTTTTTACTCCTCGACCCATATAAATTCCGAAGGCTAATATTCCTAACATATAGAATACAATTAAGAAAATATCCAAAGGGTGAACTTGTGCATCTGTAAATTGAAAAAATGATTCCATGCTAATTCCTAAGTTTGATATTTCCTATTTCTAGGCTTTATTTATTTGCGTCAAACTTTAATACGTGTTTAGTTTTAGTTTAAGACAGATTTTTATTTTTTTTATACTGTTCTTTACTTGAAAAAATCTACCCTACTTACTAAACTAAGTTTATGAAGAACAACCTAGTCACTCACAGGATACGATTTCTGAAAAGATTAAAATTATTTCGCGGGGTAAAGATGCAGACGCTGCGTAAAATAGCTGTTAGCCTTACGGAAAAGAAAGTTCATAATAAGGATACAATTTATTTCACGGGAGAAATTTCCGAAAGCCTGTTTATTGTTCGGTACGGAGAGGTTTTAGTTAAATTAAATCAAACCAAGTCGATTTATATGGGTCCGGAAGAAATTTTGGGAGAGGTGAGTGTGATTACTGGAATGCAACATTCTAGTACGGCAACTGCTTCGATGGATTGTCTAATTTTTGAGATTAACGGGAAGATATTTCTTGAGTTAGCGGAAAATGACCGTATACTTTCTAAAAATTTGATTTCCCTTCTCTCGGAGAGGTTTAGGGAAAACCTTGTTATCCCCAAAAAAGTATTAATGCCACGCCGTTTAGTAGCACATATTGACTTGGGAATACAAAGTGGATTTCTAGAAGAAGTAAAACAAGTTACTCATGTATGCGACGAGGTTCTATTGGGGAAAACAAAGAGTATCTCCGTTGATGAATTTTTAGGACTACCGCAGGAAAAAGTTTTAATAAAACTAAGTGAGCTGAGAGCGAAAAATCCAATTCTTCACGTTAGGTTTAACCACCCCGATAAAATAAAACAATTAGAGAATATCATCATCCAAGCGGATTATATTATTTTTTATGAACAAAGTCTTGAGTCTCATTGGAATGAAAAAATTCATCTTTTTCAACATCTGAGAAATTCTTTACGAAATTATGAAGGGCGTGTGATTCGATTCATCCAGGAAAAATCGGATTCGTTTCGAGAAGGAAATGAAACAGAGAGGATTTTTACGAATAAAGAATTTATGGCGCGCTCTATAGTAGGTAGAACCCGTGGATTGACTTTAGGCGGTGGAGGGGCAAGGGCGCTTGCTCACGTTGGGTTACTCAAAGTTTTAGAAAAAAATAAAATCCAATTTGATTATGTATCCGGCTCTTCTATGGGGGCGGTAGTTGGAGCGTTATACGCAAGAGGAGATAAAGCGGATAAGATTGAGTTATTCGTAAAAAAATACTTTGGTGGTATTGTGGATACTCCGTTTGACCCCACGATCCCACTGGTAGCATTTTACAAAGGTAAAAAAATGAAGAAGATGCTTCGAGAAATTTTTGGAGATGAAAGAATTGAGGATTCTAAAATTCCGTTTGTTACATCAGCGATTGATTTACATTCTGGAGAGGAATATGTTTTTGACAAAGGTCCGATATGGGAAGCATTACTTTGCACAATGAGTTTACCCGTTGTTTTCCCCCCTGTGTTTATGGGAGAGAGACTTTTAATTGACGGAGGAGTTTTAAATAATGTACCTGATGATTTGATTCGTAGTAAAGGAGCGGATAAAATACTCAGTGTAAACGTATCTCCCTTAAAAGACAAAAGCCTTTACCAACTTCTAGAAGATAAACGTATTTCTGGAAAATCTTTTTTTAGAAGTCTATGGGAATACATCAAGTATCCGCCAATTCTAAAAATCATGGGACGTGCGAGTATGTTAGAAGGACGCGAAATCACAAAAGCAAAAGTTTCTCGTATGGATTTATTTTTACACTTTCACTTAGAAGAATTCAACCTATTTGACTTTCGCCTCTACAAAGAAATCATAGACAAAGGCGAAAAAGAAGCCGAGAAAAACTTTGCTGAAATTAAGAAGTTGTTTATTCCGGATTGATTTTTTTGTTAGAAATTTATTTAGTTGAATTGTTTTCCTATAGTGTTATTGTAGAAAAATATGAGATTAATCTATCAGGGATAAGGATAATATTCATTGAGAATTGAAATACGTTATACAGAATTGGCTGTAAAACAATTGGTTAGAATTGCTAAAGGAGATAAGAAATCCGCTACAATGATCCTCGATGCAATTGAAAAATACGCGTCTAATCCGAAAGGAAAGCATGATATAAAAATTTTGAAAGGAGAATTCTCAAATTTTAAAAGGTTGCGCGTGGGGAATTATCGAATTATTTTTGACGAGGACGATAATATTTTAAACATTATAGAAGTAAAGCACCGACAGGAGGCATATCATGATTAAGAAGCAAATTATTAAAGAAAATAATCGACCAATCGCAGTGATTATTGATTTTGAAGAATATAAAAGGTTGAAATTGATTGAACAGGATAAGGTCGATTATGCACGGGCATTGAAGATTAAACAAACTAATAAAAAATGGATTTCTCATACTGATGTAAAAAAGAAATTAGGGATTTAAACAAGGAAAAGATCGTAATAATAATTGCCTTATTAATTGTTTAATGTAAATATAGAATTCATTTCTTCCAAAAAAGTAAAATTAAAAACTAACGAATGTGAAGGTTACGGAGAACGAATGGAGGATTATCAGATTAGAGATAATATTTTATCATTCGGGCATCCTGAATATTCTTCTGAATTTAAAATTGAAAGTTATTCGAAACTTGTGCCAATCAACGAAAATATTTCTTGCGGGGAGTGCAGAAATTCTACCTTCTACTGATTTTATTGATATGAAATATTATCTTTCGATTGCAAGGAAAAAGTTGATTGAATCATCTCCAGAACATCGCCCAAAAGTAGCCAACAAGCACAAGCCAAGAAATAACTTGTCCAAGTAGAAATGCAACACCAGCACCGATAACTCCAAATTCAGGAATGAGTGCTGTATCGAGCAGATAACCGAATACTAGCCGCAATAATGCAAGGATAGCGAGTATTCGAGGTTTGCCCATAGCAAAGAGTGCAATTCCAAGCGGGGCAAATACTAGTTGCAGCATGTAATTAGGATACAAAATTTTAAAAACAGGAATTGCTTCTTCGTATTTATGATTGAATAGTATATTTAAAATCGGCTCCGCTAAAAAATACCCTGGTGAAAGTAGAATTGCAACCGCGAAACTAGCGAATATAGATTTTAATAGAAATGTTTTAAACTCTTCCGTGTGAACCAGTGCGGATAATCTTGGGTAGACCAAAGAATTTAAAGTAGAAAGTATAATTACAAACCCACTGAAAAGTTGGAGCGCTGTTCCGTAAACGGCGACGTCCTCCGAAGAATGGTATTTATTGATTAGAAAAATTTCTAGTCGGTCAGAAATAATCGCAAAGATAGAAGCTACAAAAGCCCAAGTGTTAAACAAAGAAAGTTCTTTTGTTGCGTGACCGATTTCTTGAACTTTTGCTCCCCAATAGATTTGTTTTCGATTGAAAATAAAAAAGAATAATATTAGAATAAAAATTGGACTTAGGCTAAATATAGAAAGTATATCTAAATACGTCAGAGGTAATTTCGAGAAATGATTGGTAAGGTATAATAGAATTAGCCTTATTAAATTCGCAAGTGGATTCCAGAAGGCAAGGGCTTTATAAGCTTGAAAGGAAACAAAGATACTTTCAAAATAAGACACAAAAGAAACAGTAACCCCTCCAATTACTAAAATAAAAATCACAAGTGGATCTTCTTTATAAAAAAAATAAGCTCCAAAACTAAATCCGATTAGTAGTAAAAAAGAAATTGTTTTAATAAATAAAGAAGAAGAGAGGATAATTCCTATTTTGTGTTTATTTTCTTTTTCGGCGGAAAGAAATTTTACTATCGCCGACGGCAAACCAAATTCTGCCACTGCGAGGATTACAGGCAAAAATCCCAAGTAGTATTGAAATACTCCATTCTCCGATTTGTTTAGGATATTTACCGCATAAATCATAAAAAGTAAATTACACAGAGAAGAAAAAACCTTCGATACACTCACATACAGCGAAGATTTTAAAAACCCCGACTTTAAAAAACTACCAAGCAGGCTTTTTACTTTATGAATTAGATTCATTTTTAACCACCGATGAACACCGATTAACACCGATGGTACGTTATCGGTGCCCTCGGTGTTCATCGGTGATAATCTTTTTTTGCGTGAAGTGATACCAACCGAGCGGGGCGATTAGCACGATGTAAAGGTTTGTGATGAAGTAACGAAAATAACGAAATAGACTATCTTCTATATGGTACATTTTTCCGAGCATTCCAAGCCCGACGTAGAAAATTAAAAGCCCGGGAATTAAAAATCCTGCACGGGTTAATAAGTCTTTTGCGCTCGTTACAGTTTTCCATTCATAGACTTTCGGAAATAAAATGGTAAGATACAAAAGCCCTACAAAAAATCCAGCAATAGATCCTGTTCCAATTAAAACTTGCTCTAAAGAAGAAATTTGTTGGTGAGTTGTGCCCTTTGCAAGTAAGGTGCTACTGAGAGTAATGGCAACAATTACTAGAGAGAAAGAACGAAGAATTTTTCCTTTGGACTCTTCTTGTAATTCGATGTATGGAAAATTTGGAACTTTATAAAATAAATATTCTATAAGGATAAGACTGATTAACCCCATCGTAAATCCACCGAGCACATCTCCAGGATAATGAACTCCTGCATACATGCGACTAAAGGGAGTAAATACGATGATAAATACTGCAAATGCACGGAAAAATTTATTTTTAAATTCTAAAAACAAAAGCCCCCAAACCAAAATCGAAACATGAGAATGACCCGAAGGAAATCCAAAAGATTCTTCTTTAATTAAATCACTCTGGACGGCTAGAATTGCATCAGATAAATCAAATGGTCTCACACTTTCAAAAAGGTATTTTGCTAATCCGTTAAAAAATGCAGTGGATAATAACGCTATGCCTAGTTTCACTCCTAAATTTTTACTATAACAAAAATAAATAAAGGGAAGTAAAAATACAAAAAAATTTGCTCCCCCCATAAAATGGCAAAGAGTAGAAAGGTATCGTAGGATTTCTCCGAGCGTACCCGTAGGTCTGGGAATCGTTTCTAGGAGTAGGTTTCCAAAAAGGTATCCATTTTCAAATAATACATGATGTTCGCTCATTTTAAATCCTCTTCAAATTTTTTTATTGTATAAATTTCTTTAGATAAAAGGAGAGTTTCTCCTGAAATGGTTTGTTTTTTCTTATGAAGTCCGTTTAACACGGAGTTTCCTGAAATTCCAGTTGCCACAAATCCGAAAATTTTTCCAGGAACCAAGTCTTCCTTATCTAAAATTTCTTCTTCCCCTCTGCCCGAGGTGATCCATTTTTCTCTGTGTTTTTCTTCGTGTGCTCTTATAATTCCTTTGAATTCAGAGCCAGTCGCTTTTGCAACTACTGCACCAATTAGTCCTTCGGGTGCTCCGTAGGTTCCGATTAACGCATCGTAGTTTCCCTTCTCGAGGCAAATGTCGAGTATGCACGTTAGAGAGCCTGAGTCTATCAGGGATATACCGGCACCCATCTTGCGGATTCTTTCGATTAGCTCCTTGTGCCTTGGTCTATCTTGCACTACAATTAAAAGCTCGGAGACTTTTTTTTGTAAAGACTCTGCTAATTTCTCTAGATTTTTTTCCACACCTTCTTCTGGGGTAAATGGCTGTTTCATTTGCGGGGAAGCAATCCATTGTTCCATGTACGTTCCAGGAACTCGATGTAGACCGTCTTTCTCTGTAAATGCGATTACACTAAGAGAATTCGGAAGACCTTTTGCGAAGTTTGTCGTACATTCAAGTGGATCGACTGCAATATCAATTTCAAATCCATCTCCACCTAAAATTTCATCTTCATAGAGCATCGGGGCATCATCTTTTTCGCCTTCGCCAATGATTACGCGAGAACGAAAGGGAAGTTTTGCAAGTTCGGCTCTCATTTCTTCCACAGCTAATTTATCTGCCTCGTGTTTGTTCATTTTTCCAAATTGGGAAAAAGTTTTGCAGGCAGTCTTTTCTGTTACTTTTGCTAGGGCATTTAGTATTTCTTGGATTTGTGTGTTCATGCTTTTCTTTCCACTGGATTAAACTAATCTCATTATGAAAATCTTTTTATTCTCACTTAGAAAAGAAAAAGTGACAAAGTTAAGCTAGGATAAAATAAAGTGATAGCAGAAAGAAAATCTTCCTGTCATTCCCGAAATTTTCTATCGGGAATCTCTATTCCTTGAGATTCCCGACAAGGGATTTCGGGAATGACAATGATTACAGAAGGAAATAATGTATGGAATTAAAACTACCCACGGAAATTGACAGTCCAGTCGAGGTTTTTTCGATGTGGAAGCATTTTAGAAAAGAAGTGATTGAATGCCTAAAGAAAACACCCGCTCCTGAGTTTACTAAAAGTCCAGAAGAAGGCAGGTGGTCGATTTCGGAGGTGGGAGAGCATCTATATCTCACGCAGTGGAATATCGCTCGTGCTGTTCCAGTAATTATTTCCGGACGTGGAAATGCTTTGTTTACAGGTTACACTACATTGCCAGATTACCGAATGATTAAAGTGACTCTAATGAAACCATCTGGAGTGAAACATCCGCCTGCCGTTGCTCCTTTGAGTAAATATAGTTTCGAAGAGTTACTTCCTCTTTTGAATAAAGCTGAAGCGAAATTAGAAGAGACGATTCAAAAAAACACAAAAGAGAGTTTGCTAAAATACAAAATGGCTCATCCTTACTTTGGCGATTTACATATTTTTGATTTTATCTGGGTAATGGGAATGCACGAAAACTCTCATTTAGCTGCTTTAAAAAAACGCACACAGGAATTTTAGGAAAACGCTTTGTTACTTTGGAAAATATTCTGGGAGTATCCTCTTACGGCTGCGGTTACTTTGTTTTTGCCTGTCTTTTATTTTTTGGTGTTGTTCACTCTTCCGCATTCTACCGTTGTGCAATACTTTTATTCCTATCCTGGTAAATTTAATCTAATGAATTGGATTTTGTCTTCTATGTTTCATGCCTCTGTCGGACATTTACTTTCGAATATTGCTTTTTTGTATTTTCTAGGAAGGGCAGTTGAGGCAAAAGTAGGGAAAGGCAAATGGTTGTTATTCTACTTTATGGCAGGGATTATTTCTATGATGGCTGATTCGATGATTCGAGGATTTATGCTTGGGGATAAACGAATTCCAACCGTGGGCGCAAGTGGTGCCATTGCAGGTCTTGCGGCTATCGCTGCTTTACTTTCTCCTGTGAGTTATCGAATAGCAGGTTATAATTTTCCATTTCCTGTTTTTTTAGTTGCTTGGATTATGGTGTATACAGATATTATGCAGGCTTTTTCTTCCGATTTAGTTGCTCATTGGGCGCATTTGGCTGGATTTTTCTCCGTATTTATCACGGCGTATTTACTCAATCCAGAGGATCAAGCTAGAATCAAAAACGGGTTTATTTTTAATTTTACTTTTTTTGTTTTAACGGTTATACTTTTGTATCTGATCGAAAATAGGTGAGGAACCATGAATATAAAATTTAATGCGCTAGAATATACAGCGGATGACAAGTTTGTAAACTCTGAATACGAATATACTGGAGATAAAAATTCCGGTTGGGAAATCAAACGAAATGGCTCTGATTACTTGAAACTAGGTAGCGGCTACGAGCTGTTAAAGACTAAACTTTGCGGAGTATGTTCGACTGATATTGCCAGAAGGTTTTTACCTTTTCCACTTCCTCAAATTACCGGTCATGAACTTGTTGCAGAGACGTTAGACGGCAAACAGCATTATGTAGTAGAGATCAATGATACCCCTGCGGCTAGGGGGGATTTGGTGCAAGATGCATTTTGTGATTCAGGAATTCCTACTCATAGTCCGACTAGACTTGTACTCGGAATTGATAGACTCCCCGGTGGATTTGGACCTTATATACTAGCACCCCAACACGCGATTGTTCCCTACGAAAAAATATCCGATAGAACTGCTGTCATGATAGAGCCATTTGCAGCCGGCTTACAAGCAGTAATCGCATCTCCTCCAAAGAGTGGCGATTCAGTTGCAGTGCTCGGTCCACGAAGGCTCGGAAGCCTGTTAATTGCTGCTCTAAAAGCGTACAAAGAAAGTTATAAAATTGATTTTCAAATCACAGCACTTGCTAGACACGACGAACTTTTGGTACTTGCAGGAAAGCTTGGAGCGGATAATGGTGTTAATCTCACGAAGACTGATCCTAAGTCTTTGTATAAAACCTTCGATATTGTCTATGATACAACTAGCACAGAGGCTGGGTTTAAATCCGCTTTGGAATTTGCAAAACGAGAAGTGCATTTAAAAACCACCAACGGACAAGTGATGTGCGGTTTTTCTAAGTTAACCGAACTTGTAGTGGATGAACTTTCGATTCTACCGTTTAACGAAAAAAATCTAGACTTTAAATGGGAAAAAGAAACACATCCGAATGAAAGAATCTTTTCCACAAAAGAAATTTCACTTGAAAACAAAAATTTAAAACTCTACCAAACCGATATTAGCCACGCTGAGAAAATTTTAGAATCGGAAGAATTTGCGAATAGACTTCCCCGTTTTGATTTGGGAATTGCAACTTCGCTTGAAGAAATAGATTTACTCATACGTCCGAATGTTGGTCATGAAAATTCTCTCGTTCGACCTCGCGGTGCAATTTTGTTTAAAGGGGATAGTCATGGTAATCAGATGTTAGAGTTTATCAATGCTGGCGGAAGTATTCGCACTTCGCGTTGTGGAGATTTTCATCTGGCAATTAAGTTACTAGAAGAAAATAGAGCGTTAGCCGATAGCTTATCCGAGAATATGATTAGCCATATTTTTCCTGCTGAAAAAATGAACGAAGCATTTACCACAGCAAAAGATTCGAAAGCAATAAAGGTAGTAGTAGAGCATACATGAAAACAATTGAAACATCGTTAGGATTCCCGCTTTTACAAACTGAGAAGGATTGGGAAATTCATTTAGAAGAACTAAGGCTCTTTACGGGGCTCTCCGTTTTGGCAAAAATTCTAGCAGATCAGATTTTAGATTATATGGAAACACAAATAGGAGATGTTTCCTTTCTGTATAAGATTAACCCCAATATCAACCCGGAACTTTTGGAGATGCAGATTGTGGCTATTCAAGTGTATGCGCGGTCTGGCGTGTTAGACGATGTTCTGTTTAATAAGGATGAATTTCATTATCAATTTAGAACCATTTTTGGAACTTTCCAGCGACCCAAGTGGGCAAAGCGGCTTCATCCCGAATTCTATGGAGAAGATCCAAGAGCTGTAGAGTCCTGTGCCCTCATATTTCCATTTTTGTTATCTACTGGAAATAAAAAAGATTTTCGATTTATTCTAGAGCGTGTGGCTAATACTCGGTATACTGGAAAGTTTTTTCTTCGCCTCACCATTGAAAATGAAGATAGAATCACTCCTATCTTATCAAATGGAAGCATGATTGTAGATGATTTAGATTTACGAGTTTATATAGCAGGAACTACAAAACTTTCGGAATCCATTAGCGATAAAATTCTAACTGCAAGTAGTAAAGGGCTGCTTTCTTATTCTGAGGATAATGCTCCTTATAGTACACTTTTTGAACAACTTCATAAAACACACTTGGAGAAAGTAGACCAGATTAATTTTTATTGGAATCGAAATTTTTCTGAGATGGTTCAAGATTTAACCAAAGAAGACCAAGTCACACTCTTCAAAAAAATATTCCTGAGCCTAGAAGACGAAGCAGTATGTAGACTTCTCCAAGACGGGGAAACAATTCGTTTAGAGCTTGGAATTATTTTTGTAAATCTTTATCTCACCCGTCTTTCGCGAGTTTTAAATTTTAGCCTTGGACAGGATAAGAAGAGTTTTACTCTTGACTACTATCTAAAGAGAATGCCTGCTCTTGAAAAAATCGGAAATTCAGTCGGGCATAATCTAGATTATGCGAATACTCGTATTTTTTTAATCCACCATATTACCTCGGAAATCATTGCTTTAATTGAAGCATTCAGAAGGCTAAAAGTTGATGGGTTAGATGTGATGTTCGTGAAGTATGCTGGTGTGATTCCGTCTGCCTATTTAGATGTGCTCTTGGATGTCACGGATAAAAATTTCTTTATGGCAGGACTCATGCGTCATTTAACAGAGAATAACAAAGAGTATTTTACTCCAGCGAAATACTACACTGATATTTCTGATCATACTCACTTACATTCTTATTTAACAGAAAAACGACTTGGATTTTTAGAGGCGATGAAATACTTGTCCTGTTATTTTTTCTTACTATTTATTTCTAAAGCAATTCAGGATGGTAAAAAAGTTTTAGTTATTGAAGACGGAGGATATTTAGCCCCTCTTTTAAATGAATATGCATTAACCGAAAAAACTACCGAGGAAGTATATGCCATATACGGGATAACAAAGAATATCCCGAATGGTAAATCTTTTAAAGATTTGCTCCAAACGAACTTAGTTGGAAGTGTAGAACATACTCGAAACGGTTATGACAGATTAGCTGCTGTAATTAAAAACCATGGAAATATGATCAATGTGGCGTATTCAATTGCGATTTCTAAGAATAAAGTAGTCGAAGAATCCAAAGAAGTTGCACATTCTATTTTAAGTGCTATTGAATCTATTTTACATGGACAGGGAATGATTCTTTCTTCTAAAAAAACAATTATACTTGGAGCGATGGGAAATATAGGAAGTTTTCTTTCCAAATACTTACAAGAAGGTAGACTTCATGATACAAATAAAGAATTAATAAAAGTAGATATTCGGTATGAAAAGATTACAAACGATACTTATCGTGCGTTATCCGAAATATCAGATGAAATTTTTCTTTCTCTAGAATTGTTTATTGGTGTAATCGGGGCTTCTATTTTAAAAAGAGAATTTTTAGAAAAACTTATTTTGAAGGGAAATAAATCTAGGCTCATCTTCGCTTCCGGCTCTACAAAAACCGTTGAGTTTTCGGAGTTATCTGATTTTTTTTATGAAGTGCATACTATGGATTCTCCGCAGATAGCAGGAGTTCCGGTTCGAATTTTCTATGACAAAATCATAGACCCACAAACAAATTCTATCCAAGGCACAAAAGTAATTTTAAATTTTAAATTAGATGGAGCGGAAGTGGAAAAAACCTTATATTTGTTAGGAGATTTAAGTCCGATCAACTTTTTATTCTATGGAGTTCCGACTGAGACGATGGATTTAATTATTGCGCAGCTAACGACTGTTAGTCTAGGTCTTTTAGATCAATATAAATCAGGATCTCTTCCAAGTCCGGGATTATACGCAGTTGACCATCAAATTGACGGATGGGGAAATAAATTATGAGTGGAAAGCACGGGCTATTCCAAATTACCCAGAAGGTATTTATTAGAAATGGAAATTTACTACTTGTCATGAAAGACAAAAAATCTGGTGCAGGAGATCTGCCGGGTGGTCGAATGAACCAAGACGAATTTTTTTTAGATTGGATGGATTCATTAAATCGAGAACTCGCCGAAGAACTTGGAAATAATTTTAAAGTAAAAGTTAATCCCGAGCCAATACTTGTTCACAAACATCTTGTCAATGATGGAAATCACCCTTGTGTGATTATTGGTTATGATGCTATCTACGAATCGGGAGAAATTTCTATTTCTGAGGAGCATGATTTTTTTAAATGGGTGGATGTTACAAACTATAAACCCGAAGAATTATTTTCTGAATATATGTTAGATGCAGTGAATATTTATTTGAAAAGGAATTAAATTTAGTATCTGACCTTACGCAAAATTGATAATTTAAGGAGCCAAAGATGATTTTGAGAATATTAGAGAATGTTAATGAATTAATAAATTCATTAGCCTGCGGCAGCAAGCCCACCGCTAGGTGCAAACCTCAAGTGGACGCTGGACTCACCTTGCGTAAGGTGAGTTAGTATGAATTATTTTGTTCGTTCGATTATTTTTTTTATATTTGTAATTTGTTCTTTCTACTATGCTTGGTCTGAGGGAGAGAGAAGAATTAGCGATGAGGAATATACGAAAGTATCCGCGAGTACGCCTGCTTTAATTGTAAGAAACATTGGTTACGATCACAATGCTGGAAATGTTGTGGCGGTGCAAACATTCATGAATGTTTTAGATTATTCTACCCAAGAGAGATTTTACGAAAAATTGGATTCGTATTTACAAGAAGGAAAGAGAAAAGGATTTTTAAAAGAGGGAACGATTGTTTTATTTCCAGAACATATTGGGACTCCACTCGTGTTACTAGGTGAAAAAAAAGATGTGTATGTGGCAAATAATGTTTCGTCTGCATTTAGACAAATTATTCTAGGAGATTTATTTAATTATTTAAGAGTTTCTTATGGTGGAGTAACTGGTGACAATGGACAAATTGTTTTTAGAATGAAAACAAATGAAATGAAATCGGTATATGAAAATACATTTCGTAAACTTTCTTCTTCTTACAAAGTTACAATTATCGCAGGGAGTATTTTACTTCCCGAATCGGAAATAAATGCAAATACTAACAACATTGAAATAAAAAATGGAAATTTTTTAAATTCTAGTTTTATATTTTTACCAGATGGAAAAATATTTTCTAAAATTTTACTAAAGAAAAATCTCGCTAAAACGGAAAAACAAGTGGCAAATCCCGGTTTGCCGGAAAATTCATTTTTGGACTTTAAGAATGTCGGTGTTGTACTTTCCAATGATTCGATTTATCTATCTACATATAATGATAAAGTAAGAAACAAGGAAATTCTTTTATCACCTTCTATTTTATTAGAAAAGGATGAGATTGATTGGAAAAATGAAGATATTTACGGAAAGGATACTTTGGATAGCGCTCTAACGCAAGCGGAACTTTGGAGAAAATACAGCATTTTTGAAAAAACCAAAATCTCTCAATCAAATCGAGTCATTATTCAAGTTGTTATGCTTGGAAAATTCTTTGATCTTGTAATGGAAGGGGAGAGTGCGGGACTTATCCGGTATGTTGCGACAGAAGGTTTGGATAACAAGGTTCCTGCAATCCTAAATGTTTGGTTTTAGTTTTGCTTGACAATTTTGAAAAGGGATATTTAAGTAAATTCATGACCGAAATAACTTCCAAGAAAGAAAAAGAATTCCATATTCACTGCCCTTATTATTCAAAAAATTTAAAATCCTGCCCTAGCTCTAAAAAAATTATCTTTCCAGATGATATGAAGCAACTCGAAACTTGCTGTCTTTCGGAATCTTATTCGACTTGCGGTGTTTACCGAGAATTAGTCGAAAAAGCTGCCTAAGTTAATTGCTTTTTAAGTTTGAATTAAAAAATAGATGACAGTTTGTGATTTGAATTTAATTTATCGTTATGAATTCGATTCTGAGCCGACTCCAAAAGAATAGCTTTTACATTTTAATTCCGATTGTACTGTTTTTTGCTTATTCCTGTGCTTATTTAATTCGCTCCGTATTAGTTGCGATTTTTAATCCAGCACAAAGAGTAGTTGTTCAGACGAATAGGTCTGTGCCAAGGCAAGTTGAGTCAAGTATCCCCAAAGCGGTTAATATCTACGAAGATATGGTGGAAGGAAATTTGATTCGTGGACGAAAATTAGTGGATTTGCCTGTTGACCCAAATGCTGCCGCGAACGCAGCACCTACGCTGACAGAGGATGTTCCTGGAGCAGACGAAATGATTGTGACTGGAACTTTGAGCGGTCATCCATCGTTTGCCCGCGTAACGATTAAAGAAAAAGACAAAGAAGATGCAGACGAATTCAGAATAGGCGAAAAAATAGCTGGTTACAAAGTGAAAGCAATTGCAGATCATTATGCCGTTCTATTTAAAAATGGAATTAACTTAAAAGTAGAAATTGGGCAGACAATCAAGGAAGCAAAAGAAGTTTACAATGCACAAATGGCGGCAGGAAATAAGCCGATAGCTGAAAATAACCTAGTTTCTGCAGAAACAAAGACAGTTCCTATCTCTCGAACGGATTTCGAAAAATATCTCCGAAATCCTGCCGATTTATATAAAGATGCTCGTTTTGGTCCTAATTTAGTAAACGGGAAAATTGATGGCTACAAAATTTACCAAGTGGCACCTACTCATATTTTTGCCCAACTCGGGGCTAAAGGTGGAGACGTTGTAAAGCGGGTAAATGGTATGCCTTTAAATGAAACTGAGAAAATGTTGGAAATTTGGGCTGCTGTAAAGAATTCTCCAAAAGTAACAGTTGACTTGTTACGAAAAGAAAAGATTATCACTTATGAATTTCAAATTCGAAATTAAAAAAATAAAATTAAGTTTAGCTAGATGACAAACAAATATATAACCCTATTTTTAACCCTGTTCCTATTTTTATGTAATTCCAATTTATTTTCGCAAGCTGCCCCTGAAAGCCCGGCTAAAGATGCTGATGAAGATAAAAAACACAATGACAGTGCCGGTAAAGTCAGTAATGGAAAATTTACCGCTGACTGGCGTAATGCGGAGCTCAAAGATTTCTTAAAAGGAATGAGTGGAATCGTCAAAAAAAATATCCTTGTAGACGATTCAGTCAAAGGACGCAAAATCACGATTATCTCCCAGAAGAAAGTAGATGTAAAAGATGCTTATGCATTTATGAAATCTGTTTTAGAGTCGCAAGGTTTTGGACTAGTAGAAGAAAATGATATTATCAAAGTTGTAAAACTAAAAGATGCCCTTGCAAAATCTGGAATTGTAAGAATTGGACGTGAGCCAATTTCTGACGATGAACTTAAGGCTAACAAGATTATTACCCAAGTGGTTCCTATTTATCAGGCAAATGCAGGAGAGTTAGAGCCTCTTCTAAAAAGAGTAACCTCTCCCGATACTGACATTATCGTCTATCGTTTGACGAATACTCTTGTGTTATCCGGTTCTTCTGGAGACATTAGTAAACTTTTAAAATTGATTGACAGGCTTGATCAGAGAAATGATGGACCTGGCGCAATTGCATCAGCAGGGGATATTCATATTTATACGCTTGAATACAATGAGGCTGAGAAACTTTCTGCTGTGCTTACCAAGTTAGATAACCCGGTAGTAGAACAAAGAGTGGTTGATCCAAGTAAACCTGCAACTACCGTAAAGGGAGAAAAAATAAAAGCAGTAGCACATAAAGATTCTAACTCTGTGATTGTAACTGCGACTAAAGAAGAGTGGAATGAAATCCAAAGAATTATAAAAATTTTAGATCTCCCTCGAAAACAAATTTTACTAGAAGTTCTAATTGTAGAATTAACTTCTAATGATCTAAATGACTTTGGTATTGATTGGAGATTTAGGCAAGATGCATTTGGACAGTTTAACTCAGGGTTAGGCGCTCAGAGTGGGATTTTAACGAAAGATGGGAAAATGAACCCAAATACGAATACACTCACTGGATTTTCACTAGGATTTTTAAAACCTGGTCGTCCTCAGATCATTGGTATTTTAAATGCAAATTCCACGAATGAAAACTTCAACGTATTATCCGCTCCTCAAATTTTGACTGTGGATAACCAAGAAGCTGAGATTAACGTTGGACAGGATGTTCCTGTAAGAACCCAAAGTAGAAATGCGGGTGGTGGTGGCTCACAGGCAGTAACCGTTGACAACTTTGAATACAGACCTACTGGGATTAAATTGAAATTTACCCCTCATATCAATAAGAATGACAAAATCACTCTTGAGCTTTATCAGGAAGTAAAAAATATCGCGGGTTTACCTGAACAGGGGGGAAATCCGATTTTTAATAAACGAGATATTAAGACAACTATCACTGTGGATAATACACAAACAATTGTGATTGGAGGACTCATTTCCAATGACAAACAAAAACGTCTCACTAAAATTCCGGTGCTTGGGGATATTCCAATTCTAGGAAATTTTTTTCGTCGTGTGACATCTAAAACTAATAGAACTAACTTGATGGTTTTTTTAACTCCTCATATTTTGGACAACAGAGCAAAATCCGATCGTATGACGATTGAAAAACGAATGGAACAAGAAAAAACGGAACAAGAACGAGATAAAAAACTGCGATGAGAAAAAGCCTTGGAGAAATCTTAGTTGAAGACGGAATCATTACCGAGAAAGAGTTAAATGAATCTTTAAAGACTCAACAAAAAAACCAACTCCCTCTCGGTCAGATCATTCAAAAAAAAGGAATTGCGGGGGAAGTCGATGTTATGCGCGCTCTCGCAAAGCTCCACAATATTGAATTCATCGAAAAAATTGAATTTTCTGGCTACGAAGAAATCTACCAAACCATTCCCTATAAATTAATCCAAAAAAGTAAAATAGTTCCCTTTCATTATGCAGATAAAGTAGTTACCATCGCAGTTTGTAATCCTTCTGATCTGCATCCAATGGATGAGATTAAATTTTTCTTGAAAGGTCAAAGCGTCAAATTCGTATTAGCCCCTGAGCCAGAAATTGTAAGGACGATTCATAGTCATTTTGATAAATCCGCAGCTGATGCAAAAGACCTTATGGATGAAATGGTTGAGGGCGAGTTAAGTGAGTTTAGTGATCTAGAGTCTGACGCATTAGATTTAACAAACGAAGCTCCGATTATCAAAATGGTGAACGTGATTTTGTCCCAGGCAGTTATAGAGAGAGCTTCAGATATTCATATTGAATCTTATGAGAAGACGGTTACGGTGCGTTATCGTGTGGATGGAATTTTACATAAAGTATTATCTCCTCCTAAGTCTTACCAAGCTGGAATTATATCTCGTATCAAAATCATGTCGAACTTGAATATTGCGGAGAATCGTCTCCCGCAAGATGGTCGTATTAAATTAAAACTCACTGGAAAAGACATTGATATTCGTGTTTCTACGATTCCCTGTCAGTACGGGGAACGGGTCGTTATGCGACTTCTCAATAAGACTGACCAGAAATATTCTATCAACACGATGGGATTTTCCGGTGAGCTTTTGGAGAAATACAAAAAGTTAATCTATCATCCACATGGAATTATTCTTGTAACAGGACCAACTGGTTCTGGAAAATCTACTACTCTTTATTCTTCTCTTTCTGAATTAAATACACCGGAGCGAAATATTATCACCTGCGAAGACCCTGTCGAATACCAGTTTGATGGGATTTCGCAAATGCAGATGCAAGATAAAATTGGTCTTACTTTTGCTACGGGGCTAAGGGCGATTTTGCGACAAGATCCGGACGTGGTGATGGTGGGAGAAGTGCGAGACGAGGAAACTGCGCGTATTGCGATACAGGCTTCTCTAACAGGACACTTAGTGTTTTCTACTCTTCACACAAATGATGCGGCGAGTGCTGTGACAAGGCTTTCCGATATGGGAATTGAATCGTATTTAATTACCTCTACTGTTCTAGGTTTCGTAGCACAGCGGTTAGTGCGTGTTAATTGCAAGTCTTGTACTAAACCTTATTCTCCATCCGATAAAGAACTGGCATCAGTAGGTATATCTAAGGACAGGCTAATTGATGGAAACCTCAAACGAGGAGATGGCTGTCCTGCTTGTATGGGAACTGGTTACAAAGGTCGGATGGGGATTTATGAATTACTTGTGATGAACAATGATATTAAGTCCGTGATACTAAAAGGTGGGGATGCAACAGCGATTAATGAAGTTGCTCTTAAAAGCGGAATGATTCCACTTCGGGATTATGGAATTCAAAAAGCAATTGATGGATTTACTACGCTCGATGAAATTCTGCGGGTCTGTTAGGAGTTATTGTGGCACTTTTTACATACATAGCCTTTAATAAAACTGGCAAAGAAGTAAAAGATATTATTGAAGCCAATAATTTGCAGGCAGCGCGTAATAAGCTGAAGGCGAAAGGACTTTATGTTCGAGTAATCAAAGAAGACGCTGAGAAAAAAGAAAGAGAAATTTTTCCATTTCTTGCCAAACTTTTATATCGAATTCCTAGAAAGGAAGTTGGTTTATTTGTAAGACAACTAGGAACACTTCTAGGAGCAGGGATTCCACTCGACCGATCTTTAAATAATATCAGCGAACAAATCGAAAATCGAAATTTTAAAAAGGTAATTATGGATATCCGCGCGGGAATTACAGAGGGACAATCTCTTTCTCAGTCTATGGCGCGTTATCCGGAAGTTTTTCCCGATCAGTATTCATCTCTAATTTCAGTGGGAGAAAAAACAGGTGAGTATGAAAATACTCTGATTCGTCTGGCGGATTTAGAAGAAGCGGCTAATGATTTGAAATCGCGTGTCCAAGTGGCGATGATCTATCCTTTGATAATGGGGATGGTGTCTTTGTTTGTGGCTGTGTTTCTTTTAGTAGTAGTGATCCCACAAATTCAGGAATTATTTTCTCAATTTGAAGCAGAGCTTCCTCGTATAACTCGAATTGTAATTGGGATTTCGAATGCGATTATAAATTTCTGGTGGCTTATGATTGGGGGAACGGTTCTATTTTTTTATGTATTCAATCGATGGAAAACTTCGGAAGAAGGAAAAAAGAAATGGGATAAGTTTTTTTTGAAGGTTCCGGTTTTTGGCACTCTTACTAAGAAAGTACTCATTAGTACGTTTGCGAGAAATCTTTCGGTTCTTCTAATAAATCGTGTTCCGCTCATTGTGTCTCTTTCGATTGTATCTAGAATTGTTGGAAATTATATTTTTCAGGTTGAAATTCAGACAGCAATTGATAAGATTAAAGAAGGAGGAAAACTTTCGGATTCTTTACAGGGTTCGGTGATTTTGACTCCTATGGTACTCGGAATGGTTTCTGCGGGAGAGGCATCGGATACGGTTCCGCAGATGATGGATAAGTTATCTGACATTTTCGATAAAGAGGTGGATAACGCGATTAAGTCGATGACACAAAGTTTGGAGCCAATTATGATTATCGTAATGGGTGCTTTGATTTTTACGATCATGGCAGCGATTATGACACCAATGTACAAACTAACACAAGAAATTCAAAATTTATAAAGAGAGGAAAACTATGAAACTAAATCGATTTTCAAAACTAAACAAAAAACTAAAACGCGGGATGACACTCGTGGAACTTTCCGTTGTGGTATTAATTCTAGGTGCTATCATCGCCCTAGTTGCTTTTAGCATTGATCCAGGTAAAATGAAAGACGATACAGCCGCATTAAAACTCAAAAAAGATTCGCAAGAATTACAAATCGCTCTTGAGCAATATGCAGATCGTTATGGGAAAATGCCAACTGAAGAACAAGGTGTGCTGGCGTTAGTCGAAAAGCCTACCAATGGAGATGTTCCTGAAAACTACAAGCCAATCTTAAATAAAAAAAGTGCAGTTTTGGATCCTTGGCAGACACCTTATGTGTTGAAAGTAGATTCCGGTGGGGATTACGGCATTTATACTCTCGGTAAAGATAAAAAAGAAGGCGGAGAAGGAAAAAACGCTGATTTTAATATCATGAAAGAAGACGAGTATCCAAAGGAATTTCAAAAAGGAAATAAATAATTTTCTGGGTGTTGCGGCACTTCGACTTCGCTCAGTGACCGGACAAGGTCGCGGTTGGTGAGCGGAGTCGAACCACCGCCGCGCTCTCACTGTATTTGAAATAAAAGGAGTCTAAGAAATATGAGTCTTACTTTTATGATTTTTTTTGCAATTACAATAATAGCTTCTGTATTTGGGATATATCTTGTCATAATGAATCAACTCTACCAGAGAATTGATGAACGATTGAAAAAGTAAAAAATCTTTTCTCAAAATCAATGGATAACAAAGATAATCCACAGATTCAATACACCTTCTTAAAAAAACTTCAACTCCTTTGGTATATTGTCTGGAGAGTTTTATTTATTGTAGGCTATTTGTCGTTAGTTGCAATATTTGTATTGATCATTGCTGCGTTTGTTATTCCTTTTCATCCAGTGAATGATTTTTCGCCTACTTTAAAACTCAAAAAGGATTCTCAAGAACTTCAAATTGCGTTAGAACAATACGCTGACCGGTACGGTAATTTCCCAACGGAAGAGCAAGGCATTATTGCATTAGTAGAGAAACCAGAACTACCGCCAATTCCAAAGAACTATAAACCAATCTTGAATAGAAAAAGCATGGTTCTTGATCCCTGGCACACTCCCTATATTTTAAAGCATTTGCCTAATAGCGATTATGCGATTATTACGCTTGGTAAAGACAAGAAAGAAGGCGGAGAAGGAAAAAACACTGACTTCAATATCATGAAAGAAGAGGAATATCCGAAAGAATTTCAACGAAGCGGTAAATAATAAATAGCCTTGGGAAAAAATGAAGGAATGGAAAGGTTTCCGCACCTTCCTTTTTTGGCATATTTATATACTTTTCTTTCGATTCATTTCATATAGCTTAATGTATTTTAAAAAATTATAATAAGAGCCAAGGATTGCAATAATCAAACCGACTTTCCCGTCTAAAAAACCAAAACGGACAAAATACATGGAAATAAATTTCCAGATTGCTTCAATGATGGCAAGTATGACACCTGACTTTTTTCCTTTTTTGAATTTTTCAACAGCACATAATTCAGAGTATCTGTCAATGAATTTTAAATGATCTGAAATATTTCGATAGGAATAATGAGAAAGTGGATTTTTGAAATGAGAAGTTTTCCCTTCAATGAATACAGTTTCATGTACTAAAAAACCTGAAAATTCTCCTTTATGTTTTCTAAAAAAACGCATTTGATAATTGGGGTACCAACCGCCATGTCGAATCCATTTCCCCATATAGAAACTGAGCCTTGGAATAAAAAATCCAGAAAATTCTTTAAGACTTTCGTTTGTGAGAGATAAAATTTCTTGCTTTAATTGATCGGAAATTTCTTCATCTGCATCAAGTGCGAGTATCCATTCATTTCGAGCAAGGCTTTTACAGTAATTCTTTTGGTTTATATAATTATCAAACTGTCTAAAGTAAAACGATATCCTTGGAAAATTTTCAGCGATTAACAGCGTATTATCCGTAGAGCCCGAGTCCACAATGATAATTTCATCAGCAAAGTCTAAGCTAGACAAACAACGTCCAATATTGTCTTCTTCATTAAGGGTGATGATACATACTGAAATGGGAATTGTCATTCAGTCTAAGTTTTTAATTTCGAATGGTTTTAAAGTCATCTGTAAAAGGTATTTCTAGTCTTGCAGAGGTGTATTCGTCAGTGATTGAAATTCGAAAAAGATTTGGATCAATGCCTTCGCCTTTCATCATGATGATGATGAGTGCAAGTCCAAGCCCTGCGCCTTCTGTATTATCTGCGTTATCCATATAGAATTGCGCCAAATCATCGTAACCCATTGCCATAGATAATTTTTCGCGAAGGGATTTTTCTTCTTGTTCTGCAATGATTGTGTTATTACGAATTTCAATTTTTAATCCCGTTGGATCATATTTGAATATAATAAAGCAGTGATAATCTTTTGCTTTGCATTTAGGTGCATAAAGCTCACCCATATTTTCATTAAAAATTTTCTTGTATTGCTTTATTGCGATTTCGTAATGTTCTGAATTTTTTATATCAAAGTTATTCTCTTCAAAGAAAACTCTTTTCTGATTTGCTTTGGTTGCATTGATAATTAGCTCTTTTAAGACCGTGTAGAGAATCGGTATTAGCCTCTCTTTGTTGTAATTTTCAAGTATTTCTTTAAGTATTTCTTGGACTCTTTCTTCAAGATGCCGCGATGTTCTATAGGTCTTAATTGAGATTTCATTTGCATTTTCAGCTATGATTTCCATATCATATTGCAAATCTATTTGGTTTGTTGACATGTTTTAATATTTATAGCACTCTTAAAACTTTGTCAAACCCGATATTTTTTTATAAAAAAAATAGGACAAAAAATACAAAAGTGGTTTGACTTTAAAGGGCTCGGAAATATTGTGGAAAAACATTCAGGGCATCGAAGAGCTTGTTGGAAGTTTCCGAAGGTTGCGAAAGCGACTAAAGTAGGAGATGGAA
>JAGOHK010000066.1 GCA_017996175.1 Leptospiraceae bacterium | reverse complement strand
TGGATTTTATTTCATAGAAGCAAAACAAAGTCTATTACTAGGTATTGCTTCTGGCGGAGATCTAGCGGATGACGCATTTCCAAACTTGGATAGTTACTTTGGAAAATTACACCAAGAAAATCTAAGAAAAAAAATCTGTGAGTTTAGTTATGGAATTTCTAGAACACAAAGTAATTTTATCTCTGGGATGAATGAAATTTTTGAAGATTTATCTAAAACATCAGAAAAAAATCTAAACGACAATTTAGTCCGATGGAGTTGGACTTACTTCAATAAGGCTAACAGCTATATATCGGGAAGTTCGCACGAAGCAATGATCCAACCCACAGTTTGTTATAATCCCAAAGAGCAAATTTTTTCTGTAAAAGGTGGGGAAATATTCGTAGGAGGTGGGGCATACAAAGGTTACAAGGATTTAATCAACGATATTCCACCCGATCAAGATATTAAAAGAATTGAACTTCTGATTTTAGAAAAATTAATTATTGCAAGTGAAAATGCTCCCGGTTTATTAAAATTTAATATTTCCCCTCAATCGCTTATTGATACATTTTCCAGCCATGAAAAAGTGAACCGGTTTACTAATCTTATCCGCTCAAAAAATTTGCAAACTCAAAATGTTAGATTTGAACTGATTGAAAAACATTACGAAGAAGATAAATTTTTACTCAAAGATGTATGCCAGTGTTTTTGGGATTATGGTTTTAGTTTTGCGGCAGATGATTTTGGAGTGAAGAGTTCAAGTCACCAAATTGTTTTGGACTTGGGAATTATGATCCAGGAGTTTAAGTTAGATCCTATCAGTTTTAAATTTAAAGTTTCAGAGGATAAAGTCAAATTCTTAGATAACCTAGCTTTCATTGACTATTGTAAAAAATTGGCGCATAACAGGGAAGCTGTCATAACCGCAGAAGCAGTAGGCGATTTGGAAACATTGAAATTCTTACTCGAACACCAAATCGAACAGTACCAAGCATTCATCTTATTCAATAAAATTTCTCTATCTCAATACAGAGAAGAGTTTGAAAGTTTAAAAAATATGCCAGTGGAAGTTGTATTTGAAATTCTATCAAATCCACTTCTATTAAAGGAACAAAAAAAAGATGGGCATATCTTTCACGTCGCAAGAAAGAATAAACTATTTTAAACTAATTCAGGTGGCAGATAAACTTCAAACAAAATCTTCGGGCAAATGAAAACAGAAAATGGATTTAACATTTCTTCTTTAGATAAAAGTCCAAGTCTCTCATAGAGGCTAAAGTAGAGTTTGCGCGGATTTGCATTTGTTAATTTCATCTCTTCGTGCCAAATAGAATAAGTTCCTAGTCTAGAATCATTTCGATAAAAAAAGCCTTTTACTGGATGAGTTAAAATCAGCTTCATTTCATCGTAAGAGGCAAATCCTGTGTAGCCGGAAATCTCTTTCCCTGTATCAATTAAGTCGATTTCAGAACTCGCCCAGTTAGATTTTGATTCAATCAAATAACGATCATATATAGATTTTTCCGAATTGTATTTACAATCTACTTTGTAATTAGCATAATGCCAGGGAATTCGAAATCCAATTCGCGGCAAATAAACATAATGCGAACCTAGAGTTGTCCCAAAAAACCAGACCACCGGCTCTCCCGTTTTTTTATCGTTGACATACACTCTGTAATTCGTTTGAGGAAATTGAAATTTTAAAAAAGGAAAAATGTTTTTAAAATGAAAGTGTACATCTAAAAAAGGAACAGCACTCATAAGAGCCATTGGTTTTCCATTAATCAAGTATTCAGAAATTTCAAAACGATCTTGTGGTATATAAGGAATTAACCTCTCTTTGGGTAGAGCATAATTAATTAAAGCGAAATGAGCCAAGTGTGTTCGAACATCCAACACTCCAAAATTTTGTTTTTTGTCTTGAACTCTTGTTTCTAAAATTTTCCTGTGATTCATTGTAATAGTAAACTTAATCCTTTCTAGAGAATTAGTAAATCTAAAATCCAATGGAACTTTGTCGGTCACTGACAGACTGTGTGAAAAGTCACTTCGATACAATTTTTGCAGACGAAAAAGTATAGAAAACATTGTATATTTATTAGATTTTCTAAAATCTTCAAAGGCAAAAATCACTCAGTGACCGCCTTTCCACACAACACCACTTTTTTCTCATTGCAAGTTTTGAATTTTCTGATTTTTTAGTAGATGGAAGATAATTGAGATACTAATGGGACCAGCACCTAAACTAAAATTTACAGAACAAGAATACTTGGATAGGGAACGTGTAGCTCAGTCTAAAAGCGAATACTATACGGGAGAAATCTTTGCCATGGTAGAAAAATGGAAAAATTTCGTAAGTTAGAAGATGGAAACTGGCTTTTCTCTGAATCGCGTGAGGGAGAGGAGTTTTGTATAGAATCAATAACCTGCCCACTCCCACGCAGAAGTTTATTCTGGTGTAGAGTGGACAGAAACCAAAGAGCCTTGATTACTTTTTAATGATCGCTAAGTAAGTCTCAGTTTGATTTACATTTGCTCCACAAAAGTTTTCACCAAATGTTCCAAAGCCAATTTTAGGAACGTCAGGTAAAATATCTTCATACATAGATGCAATTGTTTCTATTTCTTGATTAGCTTCTCGAGTGATATAACATAATACGCAATCAAAAGAAATATAACCAAGTAGGTTTTGTTTCTTAATTGAATCTAACTTAGACTTACGCTCATCATACTGCAATCTTGCTTTATAGATATTGAGTGAAGTTCCTTCGAGCAAATCGTTGTAAGTCAGAAGTCCACTCTTGCCATCATCTTTCATGATACTTGTAATGAGTCTTTCTCCATCACCCGGTTCAATTCCAAGAGTATACGTAGCATATACCGTAGGGCTTAATTCGGAAACGGATTTCCCTACCATTCTTGCATATTCTTCGGCAGCAGGTTTATGGTTTAGTTCAAGTATATGACGTGGGGCTGCGAGTTTAGTCACAACGAGCCTTCCTTCCATTGTATCAAAACTAGAAGTTCTATCAATTAAAAAAGAGTATTCAGGTTTTAAGCGGATAACAGCCGTTGCACCGATTGCACCCATTCCTTTGCTACAAATCACACTGGAGCTTTTAAAATCTAATTTTCCACCAGAGCTTCCACCCACAGATTGCAAAAATAGGCTTACTTCATTTTGAGCGGATAATGCGGAGTTAGCTGATTGAAGTCCGTAAAGAATATTAATAGAAAATTCTCTTTCCATGTCAGGAGAAGAAACATCAAAACCAAGCTTAGTTAATACTTTAGAATATTCATCTCTACTTGCATGATGCATTGCTTCATTGCTAGTTGTTTTTCTCATATCAAATGCAATCACTCCGACTTTTTCTAAAATATCCTTTGAGATAGTCATTACTGCAACCGAATCAGTCTCAAAATAATATTTAGAATTAGAAAGCCTAGCAATATCCATACAACCTATAAAAGGAATTCCGGTATTTTTAAGAGTGTTATAGAGAGTAGTATAATCAAAATCAGCCCCATAGAAACAAATAATGAGACCTGCATTTTTACCTTCGATAAAAGAAGGAATTTCGTTTGAATTTTTAAAAAGTTGTGATGAAATATATTGGTTCATTCTGTTAAGCCGCCGTTGGAAGTTTTAAATTTGCAAGAATCGTTTTCAATTGTTCTAACTTAGTAGGATCGTCCAGTGTCTCTGGTCCGAAATCGGATAAGTTGAATCCCTTTAAAGAAATCTGGATTCGAATGGATCTCATCTTTGATTTACCCGTCAGAGTTTCCTCGGATAATCCTATGCTTTTAAAATAGTCTGCTAGATATTTGTGAATCGCGCCCTTCATGGTTGTAGAACTCCTATCTCAATACTCTTTACTTAGTTAATTTTGTATAACAAAAAATTTCTAATCGTTCTTAATTGTTTCCACTGGGTCTAGGTTTGCTGCCCAACGCGCAGGAAAATAGCCTGCCAGTCCAGAGAGAATTGTAGCCGCAGTAGTTACCATAAATATAAACGAAATATCTATATCTACCGGTAAATGATCGAAGTAATATATATCTTTAGGAACAAGCTTCACATCACGCCATTCGCCTTTATTCATAACTCGACCAAAAGTATTAATTACTTCACTGAGACCATCAATGATTGCCTCTAAATTATTAGCGTAGTAAATACCGATTATACCCCCGATAACAGAAGCAAACAACCCAATAATCATAGAATTCAAAGTAAAAATTAATAGAATAGAAGAAGAAGGAAGACCAAGAGCCTTTAAAGTTCCAATAGATTTTCTTTTAGAGCGCACTAGCGAGTAAACGGTAGCGACCATACCGAGCGCGGCAAGTACGATAAATAAAAATACAATATTAGAAATAATCGTTTTTTCCATACGAAGTGCGCCTAGAAAGTTCGCCTGTTCCTCTGCAATCGTTCTGACAGAATAATACGCATTTGCCGTAAGATCTGCATCAAAATCAGCAGAGCCTATAGTATCTAAAATCAATTGTTTACAATATTGTAAATCGTCTAGAGATTTAACTTTAACCGTAATTTGATTCACTGAATTTTTCATTTTAAAAAATTTCTGTGCCGTAGGAAGGGACATGAATATAAATTTCGAATCGTAATTATAATACCCTGTTTTAAAAAGTCCGGTCACAGCAAAAGAGGAAATATTTAACTCCACACCGCGGCTAACATTAAAACTGCCGCTCGGGACCGCGAGAGTGATCCCACGTCCGAGATTATAATTATAAAGAAGCGACATTTCCTTTCCAATCACAACTAAATTTTTTGTATTCAAATCTTTTACTTCATCACGGTTGTAATATTCTAACTTAGGAAAATTCGAAACTTGATTATTGACTAATTCTTCTTCATTCGGAATGGGAACAGCGCGGATCATCACCGGAACAAACGTATTATTATTTTGCAAAAGACCGTGGCTTGTGATATTTCCCTGCAATGAAATCACTCTCTCTTTAAGAGCGGGATTTTGCAAAAGAAGTTCGACCATTCTTTCGTACTTTTGGATTTCCCCGTTCCCACGGCTATTTTCAATCGTAATATGCGGACCGCCACTCCAGAGAGATTCTTTCACCTGACGTTGAAACCCGTTGAAAATAGAAAGAACCACAATCAAAAGAGAAACGCCCACCATCATCACGATGAAGGAAAGCCTAGATTTAAGGGATAAAAGACCAAAAACGCGAGAACCGCGAATATAACGAAAGGTGATCAGGGAAATAATATTCATTGAGTTACAGATTTTATTAAATTACTCCCCTGTCAATGCAATCGTACACTGATTTAGTCTTTGATAGAAGTTAAATAGCGAAATTGTCACCCCCAAGTTTTGCTGTTGGGGGTCTCAAATAATTCAGAGTCTCACCTAAAAATTTTGGGTACAATCTTAAAGATAAATTACATCAAATTTGTGGTTTCTTTTTAAGTGGAATTAGTTGGTTATTTTTAAATTCAAAATAACTTTCTTGTGCTTTAGGGTTTTCAGAATCAACATCCATTCTTTTTGCAGTGAGAAAGTTTTTTTCCACTGTCCATTCCAGGCTACCTTGCGGCATTTCTGAAAAAATAGTTTCTAACTTTGTACCATTCCAAACTGTAAAACTAGCTTCGCTACAACCACACCCACAAAAACCATCGGAGATAATTTCATTTGTCCCATCCATATTTATATCTACAAGGTTTCCCAATACAGGTCCTGCGTAATAATAAGTATTATTATATTTATAATACAATTGATAACTATGTACCCTATAAAAAGTATAACCGGGCTCTTTGACTTTAAAATCAAACGGCTCAATTTCTAAAGTTTTTACGTTTAACTCTCTATTTACATTTTCATTGATTACATCTAGGAATGCTTTATCAAACTTTGCACCATAATTTTCAAGCGTATACTTGTAAATATCCTCAATGAAGACTACTTGCTTTTCGGAAATCCAACCCCTATAACTTTCATAACAACCATGAAAATCGTCAGCGTTTTCAATTTTATAATAGGTGATTCCTTTTTCTATGTATTTAAAACCTGTTTTATGAATTACACCTTTTTGAGGAAGAGAGGCTATCATGTTATAGCCGCAAGGAGCTGAATCATCTCCCATCACTTCCCGCCCTCCGGGTCTAACTAAATACATTGGCTCTTCCTTTATTTCTACAAATCCTTTAATTGGATCTGCATTTACTTCTTCTACGTCTACTTCTAAGTTTTTAGTAATATAACCTGCGTAGCTATATCCTGTTATCCCGTCGGTCGTTCGAATATTCATCCATGTATCGTATTTATCATCTATCTTTTCATAAACAAGTCCCTGGCTAATTATATCAATGATTGTTCCTTTAGGTACCGCTCCTAAAACTTTTCCTTTTAAATCAGGAGTTTCTCTAATGCGAAGCGAACTTGCAGTAATCCTTCCTTTTTCATTTTTATAAAGAAACGCAACTAGATTCTTATCTGTCTCTTCTATTAAGGGGATGTAACCAATATTATCCGCATGTACGGCTTTATACCAGAATCCCTTTTTCGTTTTGTCAGGAACATTCGTTTCTAAAATTTTAATTTTTTCTCCGAATTTGATCTTTTCTATAAGTTTTCCCCTATCAGGATTTTCATACATAGGTATGTCTGATTTATAAATATAAAACTCTCCAATTTTAGGAAGAGACCTAACAGCTACTTTCTTTTTACAAGAGGAAAATAGTAGGGAAGAAATCATTATCAGGAAATAAAAAAAAATCTCATATCTACAAAATTTAAAATACAAAATGAAATTGCAATTCATAAAATAGCAATCTTTTCGGGTTTGGGCGATAGCCCATAACTTGGTGGAAGGTGAGTGAGCAGCGAAGGGAAGGAAGCCGCTGTCAGACCAATGTCATCAGATTTCTTATCAGCTTCTGGCGAGCGTAAGCGAGAGTAGAAATTTGAGTATTATGATTGACTGAAAGAAAACCGCGCTGAATTAGAATAAAGGTATTCCAAAATTGGGATACTGAGCTTAAATATGAATAAAAAATCCGAAAATAGCGAAATCTATAAAATTTTTCAAAGAGATATAGAAAAGGAAATCATGAGAGGAGAAGTATCTAGAGCAAAATTTCTCTCTGCTATTTTTCTAATGACAATGTCTTTTTTTTGTATTTTCCCAATTTTTATAAGAGAAACCTACTTGGCTGCATTCGGAAATAAGGTAAATCCTTATTTACCTCCACTTTTTTTTGGTTCTGTTTCCTTGTATTTTTTTATTAGCAGCAAGTTAATTCAGAAATGGTCAAATCAAAATAAGCCGCTTCCTACTTTTCCACGTTACTTAAATGCAATTATAGAAACGAGCATCCCCTCTTGTTCTCTTTTATACTTAGGAACTATACGAGAGCCTGCAATTTACGTCATGCTTACTCCACCTGTATTCGTTTATTTTATTTTCATTTTTATTTCGGCATTGCAGTTGAATTTTAAATTGAGCGTTTTCACCGGATTTGTCGCAGCATCCGAATACTTGGCTATAGCAATTTACTTTCATTTTAAATCGCAAGGAATGCAAACAGAAGTTTTTATTAGCACTATGCCTTCTCATATAGCCAAAACACTTTTTATGTTCATATCAGGAATCATAGTTGGATTTGTAACTTCGCAAATAGAAAAAAGACTTTTAAATTCCTTTATTCTTTTAGAAGAAAGAAACCGTGTAACAAGTATCTTTGGTCAACATGTGTCGCCTGCCGTTGTAGAAAAACTTTTGAGCCAAAAAGAATTTTCAAGTGAAATCAAACATGTATGTATGTTATTTTTTGACATTCGAGACTTTACTCGATTTTCTGAAAATCGAAATCCTGAAGAAGTTGTAAATTATCTAAATACAATTTTTGATTTTGCGATTGATATTATTAATCGTAATGGTGGTATTATCAATAAATTTCTTGGGGATGGTTTTATGGCTGTATTCGGTGCTCCTATCTCAAGCGGGGATGATGTAAAAAATGCCGTAAATGCATCGCTAGAAATAATCAGTCGAGTTAAAAAGGAGGTTCATTCAGGCAATATTTCCGAAACAAAAATAGGAATCGGACTTCACTCGGGAAATGCTGTAACGGGTAATGTCGGTTCTTCGCTACGTAAAGAATATACCATCATTGGAGATGTAGTCAATCTTGCTTCTAGAATTGAACAACTCAATAAAACTTATTCCTCTGAACTATTGGTTTCAGAAGATGTTTGGAACTCTATTAGCGGTTACGATGGATTATCTCTTGGTGAAGTCTCAGTCAAAGGCAGAGAAAAGCCAGTGAAGGTTTATAAGTTGGCTTAATATGGTCAGAGAAATTTATTTATTTCGTCATGGACATTCGCAGGCAAATGCAGAGCGAAATCGAAAAATTCCATTTCCAAAATTTTTTAGTTTTATCCGAAAGTCATTTGGACTTAGCATAACTTTAAAATTAATTCGATTCATTGATACAATTCGCGGATACAATAATAATTATCCGCTGGCAGATGAGAATATACCGCTAGAAAATTTGGGAAAAGGGCAAGCAGAGCTTACAGGAAAGATTTTAGCGGATAAGAACATTATGCCTGACTTAATTTTATCTTCCGATTATTTACGAACAAGACAAACCACAGAAGGAATTTTAAAGGGATTCAAAATACAAACAGGAAAATTTTTAGAAAATCGAGTTCTTTATTCCAAGTTAATTATCGAAAGAAGTAGTGGAGTTGAATATGGTTATCCGCTCTCCTACTACCCAGTTTTATTTCCTGATACAAATGCAATGTACCAAACAACACCTAAATTAGATTTTAGACCGCCCGGTGGAGAAAGTATACGCGACGTTAGATACAATAGAATTCCTAAACTTTTGGAAATATTAAAGCATCTTGAGTTTAAGACTTTATTTATCATTGGACATGGTGTTACCAATTCGACTATCGTTTCTCTTTTGACTGGAGAGGATATTGAGAATATACGAATTGGATCCCCGAACTTAGGAGTATATCGATTTACCTCTGACGGGGCAAACGACAAATGGATATTAGACCCAAATTTTAAAAATGGAAAAACAATTGATCCATCCCTGCCTTTCTCAGCTTAATTATGATTGCTGAACGCCATACGTAATTGTATTTTTATGAGAAGGGAAATTAATTTTGACTTCTAGCATGGATTTTTATCCGTCTGGGCTCTTCCGATATTGAAAGACTGTGGTGTAGATGGACTTTTTACGCGATAGGTAGACCTTCGCCCACAAGTCAAAACTGGGGGACAGTGGAATTCCTACAGCCCCCAAGAAATACGAGACTGTTTGGGCAAACTCTGCAAAGTCAGCAATCAGTAAGTAAACCAAAAACGCAGAGATCGACATTCCAAAACTTATTCGATAAAGCTTCAATTCAGCCCAATCATCCAAGTTCGGTCGAAAAGCGACTTTGATAAGATTTTGGTTTTTCTCTTGGTATTTAGTCGTGTGATTCTGATAGGTAGGAATCAGCCCGTTAGCGATATGAATTTTGTATTTTAAAAGCAAGTGTGCAATATAAGCACGCACGCCTTGGTGAAGCACTACTTTTTCTATAAATCTTTTGTAGTATTTTTCGGGAATTAGTAAAGTGGAATTTATTTCAGTAAATGGGTTTTTCTCGTGAGGCAAATGCACTGTATTCGCAGAGATATTGACACCATTTTCATACCCATCGCCGTAAATTCCAGACCATTCTTCTTTCGTCTGCCTAACTGCTTCTTTTAGATAGTCATTGAATTCCATAAAGAATAAACTCCTTGTAATAAGTAAGATTGCAAATGTATTGAAAAGAAGTATTTCATTCCACCCGCGCCCTGCGCGGGTGGAATACTTATTATTTATTACAAAACATTTGCACTCTTACTTAATAGGTCAAGGAACTGAAAGAATGTGCGCTATTTCCCGTTTTTTTTTAACCCTCTTGAAAAATTTTAATAGAAATTGTTATAAAATTCACTTTCTATTAATCAAACCGCTTTAGATCTGTTTTCTTAAACTCCCATTCCGGTGTCACAAGTGTTTCCAATTTCTTGTTAGAATACCAAGGGCTTAGTTCTTCATTCTCTGGATTTTTTAAAACTTGAATGTCTTGAGCTGGCATATAACTTTGTGCGAGTAAGAATATTTTTTCGTCGGTAGTTTTTGATTTTGCGCTATCTACTACGATGACTGCATGACCTGGAAATCCACCTTGGATAAAAATATCTCCGATTTGTAAATTGGATAAATTCTTCACTGGCTTTAATTCTTTGCTGAGAGAGGCAGAGCCTGCGTAGTTATATACAATTTCAAGGTATTTCTTGAAAGTTTCGTAGGAATAATCTTTGTTTGCCGTTTTCGCCCATGTAACAAAATTTCCTTTGAATTTAAACCGGTTCCCCTCCGCAAACTTCGCGTAATCCGCATTAAACCCATTTGTAAAATTGAAATGAATATCTTCGTAACGCCCTTTTGAGTAGAGGTGTTCTGCTCGTAAACGCATAACTGCATCGGCACATTGCTGTAAGTCTTTGTCTCCAACATCTATATCTACTACCGCATCATATACATCATCCGGAGTTTTTACTTTCCCATTAAAAAGTAGAACTTTTGTTCCGTGTTTTTTGAGTGGTAAATTCTGCAAATATTCCCCGAAAGAATTATCTGCGGGTTTAATCCTTGTAAACCCCTTTGGAACTTGAAATCTATCCCTAATTACCTTTCCTTTTGGACTGATAAAAATAGATTCAGAAAAAGCTTGGGAGCAATAAAGAAAAACTAACAGTAAATAAATCTTTTTTAGAAACATAGGGTTCTCCTTAATACAATGTTTGTGAAATAGACCTCTCATGGTGAAGCTATTCGAGGTGACAGTGTAACTTGCCTCTATATATTTTTACAAATCATTATAGCAAATTCAGCTACTTTAGCAAATTTTCGCAAGTGGGAAATTTTTTATTCACAGTAACTCTTTCAAAATGTGTCGAATACTCAGACGTAACCTCTGCGACAGGTGTCGTGAGATACTTATCTTTACAAATGGTAGTTATCTCCGTACCTGTATCTAACTTTTTTAATTCGTAGATTCCAAATAACGACCTACCAGCCGCGTGGTGTACAAATACTGCTTTTTGTCCAGGAACAAATGCATTCGCGGTTTCAGAAATCATATAATCAAACTGGGCACGATTTGTATATATATCGTCTATTGCATTACTCAGATAAATGATCTTAGTGTGATTGTTCGGTGTTTTAAAATTACTATCATGCAGAGCGGATAATCGTAAGTAGACTGTATCGAGACTTAACATATTTTTTTGAAAATCGAGTAAAATGCTTTTGCACATTTTGTGGTGCTCGGCAAAACAAAGACTATTCAAATCTGTTTTGGTTTCCGCTTCCATTGGTCGATTGTCGAACCTCGCAATCCAACCGAGTTTTAGTGATGTTAGCGAAGTAGGAATTTTTTCCTCAGCATCAAATCCTTTTGCGTGAAAAATATCTAAGAGTTGTTTGTGACCTTCTAGAATTTTCCAATCAAAATCTAACATAGTCAAAGTTTTACAGCCAAGAGTATTATGCATGAGATAGGCTTGCATAAATCCTACCGTAAAACAGTCCTTAGCCTCGGTTGGATACAATTTTGCAAGTAGCGCAAAATCACGATTAGGGTGAACATCGTTTAGCTTAAAAAAATTCCAACAACCTGCAATGAGTTTAGGAACAGGATGCCCCCATGTTTTAAAAGGATCTTTCGTAAAACTTTCTGGTGTAATAAATTGTGTCACCACTGCCTTGTCGTATTTCTTTTGTCCATAAATCATTTCGCAAACTGTGCGAGCTAGTTCTTTACGTTTTTGAAAAATTTCAGTGATCTCAGCTTCCGAATAATCGTTCTTATCCAGATCTACAAAAAAAGATTTATGTTCGTTTGAAACTTGAAATAAAATAGGAACTTTTTCTTTGGGAAGAGTTGGTTTTGTAGTTTGACATTTGTAACAAAAGGAAGTAGATAAAAATAACAATAGGTAAATAATTCGATTCATAGAGGTATGAATGGAAAAGATTTTATTCAAGTCAAGTAGAATTTATTGTTTAACTTTGTATTTGAATAAAAGTTTTTCTACTTGTATAAACTCCCCAAGAACTGACTCGGGAGAAACCTCCGAATAATCCCCACTAACCCCTTTCTTGGAAATATAAAATAAACTAAATTTATTAAAGTGGTAATCAGGGAAGGCTGGAATTTTTTTTTCTAATTTTTTTTTCTCATCAAAATACCCTTTGACTTTTCTTTTTTCTAGTTTGGTTTTCGGAATATAAATTTCGCTTCCTTTTTTACTGAAATCATTTTCAAGAAGATACCGTATTTTAAATTTTTCAGGTAGTTCTGTAATTTTATTTTCAATTTCTTCTTTCCTTATTTCTGCTTCTATTAAATCATTTACTGTCCATCTTTTCTCAAATCTATAGATTATATTTGGTTTCATTTTCATTCCAAATTTTTTCATTCGAGTCAATTTTTCTGTTTCCGTTTCTGACTTAAGTGTGTCCACATTTGTCTGAGTAAAAGGCATTACTAGTACTGGTTCTTTTCGCTCTATGGTTAATAGATTTTTTTTTATCTTAATTCTCCAACGTAAATCAAGTCGATTCTTAAACTCAAGAAAGACTGGATCTGTTTCCAATTCAGAAACGGAAGATAATGGAATAGTAAAATGAAAGCATAAAAGAATTAGAAGATAAAATTTCATTATTTTAGAATATTCTATTCTCTGATTTAAACTACCAGAAAAAAAAATCAAAAGAAAAGATTTTGTGTTACATCATCAAATTATGAATTACAAATTCATCCTTTTAAAAAAGTCTTACTCACAAGGAGAAATTCAACATGAAAAAAATTACTCTCATACCTATGATTGTTGCCATAATCATAGCATGCGGTCCATCTAAAGAATCCCAAGAATTACAAAAGAAAGCTAAATCAGCATTCGGAACACTTCCAGATAAAATGCCTGGTAGCGAAAAAGATACACCAGAGCTAATAAGTCTCGGAGAAAAATTATACTTTGATAATAGGCTTTCCGTAAACGATTCACAATCTTGCAATAGCTGTCACAATGTAAAAGATAAAAAAGGAGGAGTGGATAATTTACCGACTTCTCCGGGGGCATTCGGAAAAACAGGAGACAGAAATTCTCCAACGGTTTTAAATGCGGGATTTCATATCGCACAATTTTGGGACGGAAGAGCTGCAACACTTGCTGACCAAGCAAAGGGTCCAATCTTAAATCCTGGCGAAATGGCTATGCCGTCAGAAAAAGCAGTGATCGAAAAAATATCTAAGACCGAATACCCAGAATTATTCGCTAAAGCATTTCCAGAAGAAAAAGAAAAACTTACTTATGATAACTTAGCAAAAGCGATAGCCGCTTTCGAACGGACCTTAAAAACTTCTGATCGTTTTGATGAATGGGTGAATGGCAACTTTAAAGCAATTACTCCAGCAGAAGAAAAAGGACTTGCTACCTTTATTGAAGTTGGTTGTACAGGATGTCATTATGGTGCTGCGCTCGGCGGAACAAGCTTTCGTAAACTTGGAGAGCGTAACCCTTATGAAACGAAAGATCTAGGGCGCTTCAATGTAACTAAGAATGAATCAGAAAAGTATTTCTTTAAAGTTCCTTCATTGCGTAATGTTTTACTGACTGCTCCTTACTTTCATGATGGAAGTATAACTACAATAGAAGATGCTGTAAAAAAGATGGGATACCACCAACTGAACAAAGATTTGTCGGATGAAGAAATTAAATCCATTGTAGCATTTTTAGGAACGTTAACCGACAAACAAAGAAATAAGTAAATACTTAGTGATTTGCCAAAGACATAAAAGTCATAAATAAATTCTAAAAAAATCAACAGGCTTGCGATTATAAACCAAGCTTGTTGCTACAAACAAAACTGCATTCGTTATAGGAACAAAAATAATGCGAACCAAAAGGCTTACTTAGCTCCGTGACAGATTCATTTCAAATATGTATACTATAAGCGACAAATTTGCCAATAAATCTCTCGTCAATTGTTTGTTTAAATTTTGTAATTAAACAAAAACCATACATAACCAAGTCTACTTTAGCAGTAAATCAGCCTGCCTCCTTGCAAAATATAATATATTTTTAAAAATTTTTGATTGAATTATTACTGTGTGAGTGTATAAACGAGTTCCATACTCATACTAAGTACACAAACGGAAACGAAAAATGATAACGGAAACCCATATACCGATTGGCACCAATCCAGATACTTTAAAACCTTATTCAGCAATCATCGTCGACGATGGTGCAATTGACAGAAGTTTGCTCAGAAGATTTTTACAATCAGAACAATTTGAAATTTTACGTGAATCACCAGATGCTGAAGATGTTTTATACTATCTCTCGAATTCAATTCATAAGCCAGATGTAATTTGTTTAGATTTGAATTTACCCGGTCCTAAAAATGGAGTTGACGTAATTAAAGAAGTTAATCATTCTTACCCGCATATTAAGATATTAGTAATTTCCGCAGTGGAAGATAAAAGTCTAATTCAAACTTTATTGCATTTAAAAATTCACGCATTCTTAAAAAAACCATACAGTAGAACTGGAATAATGGATAAACTAGGAAAAGTTTTAGGTAGAGCAGGTGTTCTCAATGCGACAGACGCAACAGCCAAAACAATTCATCTTGCGGATTTAACAATACCCCCTTTGCCTATGGTTGCGATTAAGGTAATGAGTTTCGACGCGGATAACCCTGCAGGCGGAAGTGAAGAGTTAGAAAAATTAATCAGTCCGGACAAAGCAATTACGACCGATATTATGAAAATTGCCAATTCAGCATTTTACGGTAGATCAGGAAAAGTTCATTCTTTAAGAGACGCAATTACACTTCTAGGAATGAAGACTGTAAAAAATTTAGTCATGTTAAAATCTAAAAAACAATTTAGTAAAACTCTTACTGGCGAAGTATACCACAAAAACTTAGAAGAATTATCAGTATTAACCGCTTTAATTGCATTTGACTTAACAAATCCACTTGGACTAAAAAAAATTAGAGAAGAAGTTTTTTTAGCAGGGTTACTCAGAAAAATTGGAATGACTGTACTTGCTCTCAATTTTCCAAGCAGATACAATGAACTTTTAGATTTAGCAAATACTGGAATGAGAGATTTGTTACATGCAGAAAAGGAAAATTTTAATATAGATCATATTGAAGCTGGAATAAAAGTCTTTAAATTATGGAATATGCCTTTGAATTTACAACATGTTGTTAGCCACCAAGATTTTACTCCAGATGCTGTAGATATGGTCTCCGATGTAGATCGAGTGACTAGACTTGCAGGAATCTTGGCAATGAAGATGTTAGGTTTTGTTTTGCCTGAATACGAAAAAAAAATTGAACCAGTCATATATGATGCTTACAACTTTTCTGACGAATTAAAAGAAGCCTTCGGAGAAGACTATTATGAAATGATTAAAGATCATCCTTTCTTTGAGATGATGGCTTGATGCTTGCGACTAACAAGCATCACCCCCTCCAAGAAAGAGAGATTCGATTTTATCTCCTGTGATTCTAAAGATTTCATAAATTCCGGAATCAAATCCAATATGATGAAATAGAATTGCAGGAGTTCCATTTCCATCAATATCAATGATTCCCATAAAATGAAAACTTCCTCCATAATTCCCCCGCTCCTCAGGCAAAGTTTCAAAATTATTATGAATGAGTTTATACCCATTATTTTTTAAAACTTCCGCAACAAACGAAACATAGTGAAGCTCAGCGTGTTCTTTCTTAATAGAATAACGAGCGACTAAGTAAGATTTGCCATTAGCCGCATTAATTTGAGTGATCTTTTTTTCAGAAATATTTTCTAGTTCTTTAGGGGAAACTTTATTTTTCTTAAATACAAAAACGGCTTCTTTGAGTAAATTAGATGTTAGCTCTGCAGATACTTTTTCTGTTACAGAATAATTAGCCTTAGTCTCTAAAATTCCAAGTATACCTAGATAAAGTTTTTCATTTGAGGATGTAATTCCTTTCGGAGAAGCAGTTCCCTGGATTCCTTTGAATTCCTGGCAACCATACTTCGCGATTGATTCCGCTTTGAATGTTCCTGTTTTTTTTGTGTTTTCAAAAACATCTAAAAACTTTTTATTTTGAACCAAATAATTTAATAAATAAATGAAATCTCCGCTTCCGTCAAATCCGTACCACTTTCCAGAAAACGATGCACCTAAAATACGAAGTGCACCTTTCTTGATTGTATCGGTAGAATCACCTTCTCCCACGATTCCAATTAGCTTAGCTTTTTGCAATTCCGAAGTTGAAAAAAAACCTAATAACTCATCCGATACATAACCGGTTATATTATTAGCAGTTTTAATTTTTTTCCAACCATAACTTCCATCTGCTTCTTCTAAAATTGTGACTTTGTCGCCTACATTTAACTTGGCGATTACTTTTCCATCTACTGGTTTTTCTCTCACATTTAGAACACCTGATTGAATGAGCACATAACGAGCGTTTGTCTTAGGAAATTCTTCTCCGTAAATTGCACATACAAGTATTAAGAATAAAATGATTTTTTTCATACTAAGATAGGGTTTTGATAAAACTACTGAGTCAAGAAAAATAACTAGATTGATTATAATTTCTCAAGTTTGTAAACTATCGTAAGCGCGATTTGGGATTTCAAGGAATTTGTCTTTTTTTATCTACAACCTTTAAGAAGATTTTATCGACCGAAATATGTGGCTTTAACTTATCGATTATTTGAATATATTCAGGAATATCAGTTTTGTTCTGAATTTGAGTTTCGATTTCTCGATTAATATGAACTTCACCTACAACATATTCAATTTTATTCAGAGTTTCTGGTTTGATAACTTTGAATACTTGAAACTCACAACCCTCACAATCTATTTTAAGTAATTTAATTTTTTGAATTTTATTTCGCACAACAAAAGTATCTAAAGTCACGGTTTCTTGTGTCATCTGCATTGATCCAACTTCAGAACAAATTCCCGATCCCCCTGAATTGCTTGGGGTAAAACACAGATTAACCTCCTTATTATTTTGATCATAAAGAGCATTTGCAACTGGATTCACATTATTGATATTATTGATTTTTAGATTGTAAACTAAATTTTGGTAGTTCAAAGGAACTGCTTCTATAGCATAAATTTTAATATTTGGATTCAGTCTCCCAATATATGCACTGACAACACCAACATGTGCTCCAATATCAATTATAGTATCGCCCTTTGAAAATTGAATTTTATTGATAATTTCATAATCGGAAGGAATTTCAGATATTACTATGTCAACAGTGGAAGAAGATTTTAAGTCTCTGAATTGAAAACATTCTCTTCCGAGACAGCGGGTTCTTTCAATCATTTCAAATGAATCGTGATACCCTTGACGCAATAAAATTTCTTTTAAATTCCTTCGTATAGAAAATAAAAAAAGAAAATTAGCGATAACTATAAAAAAGACTATTGCAAAAAAAAATATTTTATACTGTCTCATACCTCTATACATATCAGTATTAAACTTTACTGAGTCAAATTTTATTTATCGAAAATAAAATTAAAATAGGTAGAATAAGATTTTTCAAGCAAACTAGTAGTTTTGAAAATAAGAGTCAATAAAATCAATGCTCCGCGTGAAAATAGATGCTTTTACACAGTCCCAGGCATTCCTAGAAATTACTCCTTGAAAAAATAGAACTTGTATTTACAATGAATATGGTTTAACAGTAATATTCAATTCAACGAATTTTATATATGACAAAATTTGTTAATTTTAATTCAATCATCGGAAACGGCAAACTCGGTTAAATCAATTTGGAAAAGTAATTATATAATTAATTTTTAAACGGAGAATTTTATGAGAAAAATTTTACTACTGCTAACAACTTTACTAACACTAAGTTTATTCACTATTTTCGCACAGGCGCCAACCCCAAAGCAAGAACCTAAAAAAGAAAAGATCAAAAAGCAAGAACCTAAAAAGGAAGGGAAAGAAGAGCCTAAAGAAAATAAATCGAATAAGTCTATGAAAGAAGAAAAATGAATTGTAAATAGGAGCTAAAATTTATTAGCCCCTAAATTGTTTCATTAAGCTGGAACTTGTATTTCGTTTTCGACCGGCAATTCTGTATTTTTTTTCTCTGCGATTTGATCGAAATAAGTTTCGTAATTTGGGAAATTCGTTCCCATAATTCTATCCCAGAAGTTAAAATACAGACCATAGTTTCCATTAAACTTTTGGTGATGGAGATTATGGTGAGTAGACGTGCTAATCCATTTAAAAAACCAATGACTTGCAAATCCTTTTGGAAAAAATTCATAACCTAAATGCCACCAGATATTTAGTATCATCGCATAAAAAGTATGGATAATAAAAACCGGATAATAAATCGGAACCGTTAGTGTAAATATCACAGCGTAAATCGCTTCGAAAAAAGCTTCTATATAATGAAAATGATAGGCTGCAATCGGAGAAGGGTTTACAGATTGGTGATGAACTTGGTGTACATACTTATAAATTTTTTTGTGGTGCATAAGTCTATGTATCCAGTAAAAATAAGTTTCATGCCAAATTGTAAGTATTAAAAAAGACAGAATCATATAAGGCATGCCACCATACATACTAGGATCTCTATACATATAACTTTTTAGAACTCCCATTCGAATGAGCACAAATACGATAGTTCCTATCCCTGCAAACATAACGAGGGTAACAGCAGATTGCCGTATTTCATTCCAAACTTTTTCTGCTTTTGGATATTTTTCTTGGATTCTAAATTTGGCAAAATAGTTTTTCTTCCAAATATAAAATATAAAAAAAGCGATACCCGCAATTGGATAATAACGAACAAAATTCATAAATAACTGAAACGACGCAGCTTGAATGATGCAGTCTAAATTAATCTCGCAACCAAATGGCATAAAGTTCCTCCCTGAAACAATTCCACTCTAACACATAAATATATTTACTTCGACCTTCTCGACCGGATCTGACGTTTTTTTTAGTAGCCATTGATAAGTTTGGACTAGTTTTTTCTTTTTTTTCTGAATTCTGTCGGTGTAAGTCCAGTTTCTTTTTTAAAAATATCGTTAAAGGAAGACTTAGATTGATAACCGACTTGGTAGGCTATAGAGAGTATCGTCTCATCTGGATGAGTTACAAGTCTACTTTTTGCTTCTTCGATTCTATATTTATGAATCAATTGAAAGAAAGAAACTTTCAATTCCTGATTTAGATACTCAGACAATTGGTGGTTTGAAATTCCAATTCGAGTAGCTAGCTCAGTTAGATTCAATTCTTCCTCTCGATAAATTTTCTCTACTTTCAAAAGATTTTTTAATTTCTCGGAAACCGATTTTAAGTCAATGGATTTTAGCTGAGAGTTTTTGTATTTTTTTTCCTCTTCTACAATCTTTCTCACTTCCTGAAAAATTTCTGGATTTCTAAGTCTTAAAACATATAATACAATTAAAAAAGATCCGAATATATAACCGTCAGTCTCCATACCTATATAA
Source organism: Leptospiraceae bacterium (assembly GCA_017996175.1). Lineage (GTDB taxonomy): Bacteria > Spirochaetota > Leptospiria > Leptospirales > Leptospiraceae > UBA2033. The sequence continues at coordinate 7,890 of JAGOHK010000066.1, read as the reverse complement.
GAGCCGTAAAATGCAAAGTAGCCGCCAATCAGAATACCGGTAAAACCCAACACTAGAATGATAAGAATTAATTGTAATGTTTTGGATGAATATAAAGTAGAACTTCTAAAAAGTTTTTTAAACCGAAGTAGTAAACTCATAAAAAAATAAAATACAATCCCTATTATAATTAGAACGACAACCTTGGAACGAAACGGGGTTCCGTATCTGTAACAATCCTCAATATATTTTAGCTTTTCCTCTGAAGGTTTTAAATAAATAGGAATTGAAATTGTTACAACGCTGATTGAAAGTAAACATTTTACTAAAAACCTTTTAAATGATTCAACTTGATTTTCCCACATAAGAATAAGATATCTTTCTAAAAAGGCTCCCATGAGAACAGTAGTGGGTATATGAATATGCAGTAGATGAGGGTAAATTCGAATTAGCCCACTTGACCACAAAAAAGATTGTAAAAGGAAAACGGAAAGGAATAAAAAAATACCTCCTAAATACAAATTTTTCGGAGACTTTACGGAAAAAAATTCTCCTAGTGAAAAGAGGAGCGCAAGTGCAGAACTAAAACCCAGAAAGAAAGTAAAAAAGTTCATGAATTCATATCATTCAAATACTTGCTCAAAGAAAGTAAAACTTTATAATCTTCTACATCAAACTTCTGAAATTCTTCTGAGGCAAACATCTTCCTAATCCTTCGCATCATCATCATACAAATCATACGTCGTAAAACCTAAAATAAAATCAATTAACTCAGCAGGGTTAAATCCAATTCGAATTCCACGATAAACGCCTAACGTTAATTCAATTTGGTAGATATAAGATTTCGGATACCCATACGGTTTAATTTTTTCTTTCGGCAAATAGGCAAGTAGCGCTGGATCAGGATTCGGATTCTCAGCAAGGGCGGTTTGTATAATTTCTTTTATAGCTTTCTCTTTCTTTTCTTTTTTTCTCTCTTTCGGCGGGTCAGTTAAAATCGAAATGTATTTCAACGAGTGGCTTTTTATGTTATCCCTTGGATCTTTAACGAGTGGAATTTTATTTTCATATTGAATTTTGCCATCTTCGGCTAATTCCAATTCGCCGGCGTAAAATGTTTCACCACCCAACCAGCCAAATACAAGTTGCTGGGAAAAATAACTAGAAAAACTGCCTCCACGTAGACCCACTCCCTCCCCCAAATCTTTTTTGCCAGGCTCAGTATCCCCGCCTACAAATAAAAATCCTACATTCAAAGGGGCTAATTTAAAGTTAACTCCATAGACAGGCTTTTCAATACCAATTGTGATTACATCCTGTAAATCTTTTCTTCTATTATTCCAGTAAGTAGCACAATCGACCAAAAACAAAAAACAAAAAACTAAGAGGAGAAATTTAATTTTCATTTATCAAAAACTCCTGCTTCTTCAAATCCTTTTTTTCTCAGCAGACAGGAATCACATTTACCACAAGCTTTTCCTTTTACTGGATCATAACAGGAATGAGTCATTGAAAAGGGAACTTTCAGTTTACTCCCGAGTAAAACTATTTCTTTTTTCGAAAGATGTAAAAGTGGAGTCTGGATTTGAATAGCTTTTTTCTCGTCACCCGATTTTGTGCCGATAGATATTGCCTTTTGAAATGCCTCTATAAATTCAGGACGACAGTCCGGATAACCGGAATAATCCAATGCATTGACTCCAATGTAAATTTCATTTAATCCAAGCCCTTCTGCAATAGAAGTTGCGTAAGAAAGAAAAAGAATATTTCTACCCGGCACATAAGTATTTGGAATTTTTTTGTTGGATGAAAAATTCTTAGGAACTTTAATTTCTTTATTCACAAGAGACGTATTCCTGAAAATTTCAGGATTTATTTTTACAATACTATGAGGTATTTTCAAAAGAGAAATGATTTTTTTTGCTTTCAGTATTTCGACTTTATGTCTTTGCGAATAATCAAAAGAAACCGCTACTACAGTTCTATGTTTTTTCAAAGCAAAGTACAAACAGGTCGTTGAATCAAGTCCACCTGAAAATAGAACAAGCGCACCTTTAGTTTTGGAATTATTATTCATTTTTCTATCCTGAATAAACACAGGCACTGTTACAAGTTTCGTGTAAAGTGATTTTAAAAAGTAAGGGAAGTTCTGGTTTTAGTTTATTCCAAATCCAAATTGCAATATTTTCGCTCGTTGGATTTTCAAGTCCTTCTACATCATTTAGGTAATAATGGTCTAGATAGTTTTCGATTAGTGGTTTTACTACTTTTTTAATATCACCAAAATCCATAAGCCAACCGGTTTTCGGATCAACATTTCCTTTCAAGTGAATTTTAAAATGGAACGTATGCCCGTGCAAACGTTTACATTTATGCCCATCCGGAACGTTAGGCAACAGATGTGCTGCATCAAAACTAAAAGCTCGTATAAGTTCTATTTCATCCATGGATTTACCTTGCTGATTTATTAGGATTTGCGCAGAGACACCGAGGCACTGGGAAAGGAGTTTTCATTATATTTTCCTCTGAAAAGTTAAGTAACGATCGAATATTCCGAGAAGGCTACTACTAGACAGGTTTAATTTAGCGTATTTCATTAGGCAGACCTTTTATATTCTATTCAAAATTCAAAATCATTCCTTCATAGGGGTGAAGGATAACAAGAGGTAATTCTATGTTCTCCCCTTTTTTCCGTTTCGAATCAATGGAGTAAATAAGAGTAGCTTTTGTTTTAGGATGAGTTTGTTTTTCTAAATTAAATTCAGCTTCAACATCTCTAAAATTCAACAGTACCAGAAGTTTCTTTTTTTTATATATTCTAAAATACGCTAATACAGTTTCATAGGGATCTTCGAGTAACCGTAAATCACCTTTACGCAAAACATCTGACTCACGCCTAATCTTGAGTAACTCCTTATAGGTATTCAGTAAACTATTCGGATCTAGCGACTGGGCTTTTACATTGACTTTTTTATAATTGCGATTCATCGGAAGCCAAGGTTTTCCTTCCGAAAATCCGGCATTCAAAGAATCGTCCCAACACATGGGTAATCTCGATTTGTCGCGCCCATTGAATATAGGCCAGTACATTTTTCCGAGCGGGTCTTGGATTTGGTTTTTGGGAACAGCCTGATCCTCCATTCCAATTTCCTCTCCATAATACAAAAAAGGAGTTCCACGAAGAGTAAGAAGTAACATAGCAGCAATTTTCATGCGCTTAATTGTTTCCTTTCCTTTCTCATAGCGTTTAATATGCCGTATCTGGTCGTGATTGCTAAGAGTATAATTTGGCCAATCCTCAGGTTTTAGTTCCTTTTCTAAAGCCCAAATAGCTTCTCTGAATTTTTCAGCATCCCATTTGCAATAAAGGAATGCAAAGTTAAAAGCAAGGTGCAGCTCATCACTTTTATCCCCATAATAAGATGTGGCTAACTTAGGATTACCCGGCGGCTCAATAAAAACTTCCCCAACCGACATCCTATCGCCTTCATAAGAATCTAAAAGTTTTCGCAATTTTTTTAGGATGCTATGAACTTTTGGTCTATCTCTATCATAAATATGATGTTGAATATCATAAGGACGTAAACCTTTGAAAAAATCCTTTGGATTATCTCTTAGCTTTTTATCTTTGATATAATAATTTACTACATCTAATCGAAATCCATCTACGCCCATCTCTAGCCAAAATTCGATCATTTTGAAGATTGCTTTTTTGACTTCTGGATTTCTCCAATTCAAATCAGGTTGCTCGATTGTAAATCCATGGTAGTAGTATTGTTTAGTTTTCTCGTCCCATTCCCATGCATTTCCTCCGAAAGCAGCCATCCAATTATTGGGGGGTTTACCGTCTATCGCATCGTGCCAAATATACCAATCTCGTTTTTTATTTTTTTTTGAGGAACGTGATTCTATGAACCAAGGGTGTTTATCAGAGGTATGATTTATTACAAGATCCATTATAACTTTAATATCTCGTTTGTGAGCTTCTTTTAATAAATTTTTGAAAGTTTTTAAATCGCCAAAAACAGGATCAATGTCCTCATAATCAGAAATATCATATCCGAAATCAACCATAGGCGAGGGGTAAATAGGCGATAACCAGATCGCATCCACACCTAGAGAATCTGGACTCCCTTTCAAGTAATCTAACTTGTCAATGATTCCTTGTAAATCTCCGATTCCATCCCCGTTTGAGTCTGCGAAACTGCGCGGATAAATTTGATATATGACTGCTTCTTTCCACCACATAACTAACTCTTTGCGCAAGAAGCGCCAGCACTTCCGTGCTGAACTGGGGATTGGGGCTGGGCACCTAGCGGTGGGCTTGCTGCCGCAGGCTTCTGAGATTTTATTAATTTAATAAACATTTTTAGTATTCTATATAGGAAATTTCTGTTTTTATACGTTTAGAAGCCGCGTTTGCGATTTCTTGTTCCATTTTTTTCAAGAGTTCTACATCTTCAATTTTATTTCCTGCACTAGATTTAATATAAAACGAGTCATAAGCGTAGTCAGCACTAGTAGAAACTCTTACAAAATGAAGTTGGACATCAAAAGATAAAATTTGTTTGATGATGCGATACAAAAGCCCAAGAGAATCAGGGAGTAGAATTTCTAATATAGTATACTCTGCGGATAATACGTTATTAAACTCAATTTTTTGGGCAACCATCCCATCAGGAATTTTATTATAATTCACCCATTCAATCGGAGAACTTAAAAGGTTTTCTACATTGATTTTTTTCTCGATAACAGCTTTGATATTTCCTTTTAAACGATCCAGTCTTTCTTCGCGAATATCCCCACCACCAAAACTGTCAGTAATTTGAATTTGGCTAATCACAAATCCATTCGGATTTTTAAAAGAGCGCATACCTATTACGCTTAACGCTTCCGACGTAACAGTTCCTGTCAAATCAGAAAGTAAATATCTATCTTCCAAACTATATACGGTTATCGTGACATAGGCTGGTTCTTTTTCGTATTCTATTTCTGGAATTTCGGAAGGATTCGTTTTGCACTTCATATGCATTAGAAATTGTTGAATCACTCTTCGCGGTGTATTATATCTTAGATAAGTATGAGGTAACATTTCGGAGGCGAATCGTAAAACCAAATTAGTTACACCTTCCTCTAATTTCTCTTTCTGTAATAAATAATTTTTTAGAAGCTCTTGCTGCTTATTTGTGGCTAATGAAGAATTACCTGAACTCTTTAAAAGTTCTAGAGTGCTTTTGTAAAGAGTATAAAGAATTGCTTTTTTCCAATTCGTCAATACATTTGGTCCAACTGACTTTGTATCAATTACTGTAAATACATAAAGTAATTTCAGACGACTTTCCGTTCCTACCAATTGAGCAAAATCTCGAAGTAAATCAGGGTCTGATATATCGCGCTTGGAAGTAAGTTCCGACATATGAATATGAACCTCTACCAAAAACTTAAATAAATCTGTTTCTTCATCATTTAAACCAAGTCTTTCCCCAATTGCGGTTGCCAATTCAGCTCCATACTGGCAATGGTCGCCTTGTTTGACCTTACCCGCATCGTGGACAATGATCGCTAGGGCTAATATATATATGTTCTCACATTCATTGAAAACTTCTTGCACTTCCCTATCATCGAAATTTCTGTTTAGTAGAATATCTAACTCTCGGAGGATAAACAAAGTATGCTCATCAACTGGATATTGGTGATGGTAACTGAATAAAGAAAAATTTGTACAGGCTCCAAATTCAGGAAGGAAATTCCCTAGAATTCCAGCTCTATGCATACTAGTTAGAATTCTTCCAATATTGGTTGATTCTTTTAGAATTTTCAAAAAAATTTCTATTGCAAGATTGGAATTTTTAAAATCCTCTTGCAAAAAATTAGAGGCAAATCGTAATTCGCTGATAAGACTCGGTGAAAGTTTTAAATTTAGAGAATGAGAAATATAAAATATTTGTAGAATATCTCCATATAAACTTTCGGGATTAGAAAAAAGTTTTCCTATTTTCGGAGGATAAAGGTAATCGTCCAACTTTTGTAAAAAAAATTCAGACTTACTTAGAGTCTGCATTTGACCAGACTGATTTTTTTTATAATCCAAATATATTCCGAGAAAAGAATGAATTTCATTTTGATGAGTATAAAGAGTATTCATTAGCTTGTCTATAGATTCCAATTCAGTCTTAGCGCCAAATCCCATGTATTCCGCAACATCCGGTTGCATTGTTAAATCTAGCCTGTCCACTTTTCGTCCATGAAGAGCATGTAGAGCAACGCGGGCACGAAGTAAAAAATCATAAGCACTTTCTACCTGTTGTACCTCACCGCGTGTAAAAATGGGAAGAAGTGCAAGACCGCTAAGTGAAGGTATATAACTAGTAGACTTTTCAATCCAATACGCAGCCTGAATATTTCTCAGACCAAGATGTCCATTTTTTAAATCAGGCTCTGCAACTAGTAGAGGAAAATCTGAATTAACCGTACCTTGCAAATAATTAATTTTACTCTGATTGTATTGTTCTAAAACATCTAAGGGTAGATTTTTTAGAAAATGGGTTTCATAACTTATAAATAAATCTTCCGAACCTGTCAAAAAACGGGAGTCAAGCATTGCGTAAAATGTATTTACATTATCTAACTGCTCTCGACACTCTTCAATGGTCCGACAAGAATGTCCAACTTCCTTTCCTGAATCATACAAAAATGTATTAATCTTAGAAATAATTTCTGTCAGTATAGAATCACTTAATCCATTATGTAAATAAAGTAAATCTATATCTGAGTAGGGGGCTAATTCCATTCTGCCGTAACCACCAATTGCAACAATACAAAATCGGTCTTTTATTTCAGGGAAATTTTTTTCTAGTGAACTGTATAAACGTAAAATTTCAGCATCAACGATATAAGTTAATTGCCGACAAATAAATCTCCCGGAGATATGTCGGCTTTTTTCGAGAGTTCTTTGGAATCTAGATTTTAAATCGAGGATGATTGGCATGGGGGTTAGATTTTCAAAAGCAATATTTCCTTACCACACTGAGTCATTCAATGAGAATCTCAATCATTTAATTAAAATGAATTCAATATATGAATTTCTTCACCATGGATAAACACAAAAACGGATTAAATAATTCTTGAACTTGCAGGTTCATTCTTTTAGATAAGTATTGATGATAGACAAGAGCACTTGGGATTACCATATACGAGCACACTTCCACCACTTTCCCAAACGAACTTTAATTATTACTTTCATAGGAACTTGTATCCTAACCTTTTTTCATTGGCTTTCTTTTCATTTGAATTCGCCTTTTTGGATTTCGGTTACGGCTCGATTGTACTATGTGCCGGTTTTATACGCGGCGATTGAAGGCGGGCTCTTTGCGGGAGTTTTATCTGGAATTTTCTCTGGAGGAATTCATGCTTGTTTGATGTTCTACCTTGCTCACTCAACAGGTTTGGATCATCAAATCTTACTGGGTCATCTTCTCGAAACGGTATTCATGGTGATAGCAGGATTTTTTGCAGGCGCACTTCGGGATCATGAAAAACATGAGAAACATCTAAAAGAAGAAGCAAGAGAAATTTTCGGACGTTATGTGTCACCGTCAGTTGCAAAAGAAATTTTAAACGAAAACATTTCTCTAGAAGGAGAAGAAAAAAATGCGACTGTTCTATTCTGTGATCTCGCCGATTTCACTTCTCTATCCGAAAAACTTTCTCCCAAAGAATTACTCCATCTTTTAAATTCCTTTTTTCCAGAAATAGTAGACATCCTACTTTCTAGAAATGCTTTTTTAGATAAGTTTATCGGTGATGCTGCGATGGCAGTTTTTGGAGTTCCATTTTCCGGTGTAGATGACGCCGACAAATCAGTAGAAGCCGCTATCGAAATTCAGAATCGAATTCGAGAACTTAACGCTG